>JAFZQJ010000001.1 GCA_017620395.1 Clostridia bacterium
ACTTGCCGTGGTCGATGTGGGCGATTATGCAGAAGTTTCTGATCTTGCTCTTATCCATCGGATAAGCTCTCCTTTACGGGAGTATTTCGGCGCGTCAGGCGGTCTCGATGGAGTTGGCCTCCTGGAGCTTCAGCAGCTCCACCGCCTGCTCGCGCATCTTATATTTGAGTATCTTGCCGGCGGCGTTCATCGGGAAGCTGTCTACGAAGACGACGTAGCTCGGCGTCTTGTGCTTCGCCATGTGGGTGCGGACGTAGTCCTTGATCTCCTCGGCGTCGGCGGTCTCACCCTCCTTGAGGATGACGCAGGCCATTATCTCCTCGCCGTAGTCCTTGCTCGGAACGCCGATGACCTGCACGTCGCTCACCTTCGGGTGAGTGTAGATAAAGTCCTCGATCTCCTTCGGGTAGATGTTCTCGCCGCCGCGGATGATCATATCCTTTATGCGGCCGGTGATCTTGTAGTTGCCGTCGGGCAGCTTGCGGGCGAGGTCGCCGGTGTGGAGCCAGCCGTCCTCGTCGATCGCCGCGGCGGTCGCCTGCGGCATCTTGTAGTAGCCCTTCATTATGTTGTAGCCGCGCGCAACGAATTCGCCGTCGACTCCGACGGGCACTTCCTTGTTCGTTTCCGGATCGACTATGCGGCAGGAAACGCCGTAGATGTCGCCGCCGACGGTGTTTACGCGCGTTTCGATGCTGTCGGTCGTCTTGCTCATCGTGCAGGCGGGGGAGGCCTCGGTCTGCCCGTAGGTGATGCAGATCTCGGGCATGTGCATCTTTTCGATTACCTCGCGCATGACTTTTATCGGGCAGGGGCTGCCCGCCATGATCCCGGTGCGCATATGTGAGAAGTCGGTGGTCGGGAAGTCCGGGTGCGCGAGCATCGTTATGAACATCGTCGGCACGCCGTGGAAAGCGGTTATCTTCTCCTTGTTGATGCAGTTGAGTCCCTTCCGCGGCGAGAACGCCGGTATCGGCGACATCGTGACGCCGTGGGTGACGCTCGCGGTCATCGCCAGCACCATGCCGAAGCAGTGGAACATCGGCACCTGTATCATCATTCTGTCGGCGGTGGAGAGGTCCATGCAGTCGCCGATCGCCTTGCCGTTGTTGACTATGTTGTAGTGGGTGAGCATAACGCCCTTCGGGAAGCCAGTCGTGCCGGAGGTGTACTGCATATTGCAGACGTCGTCCTTGTGGACGGCGGCGGCGCGGCGGAACACTTCGGAAACGGAGACCTGCTCGGAGAGCGCGTTCGCCTCCTCCCAAGTATAGCACCCTTTCATCGAATAATCAACCGTAATTATGTTGCGCAGGAAGGGGAGGCGGCGTGCGTGCAGCGGCTTGCCATTCTCGTGATTTTCAAGCTCGGGGCAGAGCTCGCGGATTATTCCCGCGTAGTCGCAGTCCTTCATCGATTCGATCATGACGAGGGTGTGTGTGTCGGACTGGCGCAGCAGGTATTCGATCTCGTGTATCTTGTAGGCGGTGTTGACCGTGACGAGCACGGCGCCGATCTTTACCGTCGCCCAGAAGGTGATATACCACTGCGGAACGTTCGTCGCCCATATCGCGACGTGGTCACCCGGTTTGACTCCGAGCGCGATCAGCGCGCGCGCGAAGGTGTCGACGTCCTCGCGGAACTCGGGGTAGGTGCGCGTGTAGTCGCATTCGGTGTAGCGGAAGGCGTACTGCTCCGGGAACTCCTCGCAGATGCGGTCGAGCACCTGCGGGAAGGTCAGGTCTATCAGCGTTTCCTTAGGCCAGATATACTTGCCGGCGTGGCGGTTGTCGTCCTGAAGGCGGCCGGTGACGCCCGCGCCGTCCATATACTGCGACATGAAGTTGGCGAAGTGCGGGAAGACGATGCCCGCGTCGCTCAAGTACGGCGCGTAACGCTTCAGCCATTCCAGCGAGATGTAGCCCTCGTAGTTGACCGAGCGCAGCGCGAGCATTATATCCTCGATCGGCAGGTCGCCCTCGCCCATCAGGCGGTATTCGACCTTGCCGTCGACCATGACGGAGTCCTTTATGTGGGTGTGCTTGATGAAGGCGCCGAGGTTCTGCACCGTCGTTTCGGGGCTTTCGCCGAAGAAGCGGTAGGGGTGGTGGATATCCCACAGAGCGCCGACGTTGTCGCTCTCGATCCGCGCAAGCAGGCGCGTCAGGCGCGCGGTGTCGGCGTAAACGCCGTTCGTTTCGACCAGCAGCGTTACGCCCTTTTCCTCCGCCAGCGGTATAAGTTCGGTCAGCGCGGAGAGCACGACTTCGTCGTCGACCTCGCCGTCGGGGAACGCCTTTTCGTCGCCGAGTATGCGGATATAGGGGCAGCCGAGCCGTCCGGCGAGCTCGATATACTGAGTCAGCTCGTTTATCGCTTCCTCGCGGCGCTCGGGATATTTCAGCGCGCAGCCGGAGGAGATGCAGCATATCTCCAGCCGCAGCTTTTTCAGCTGCTCGATAGTCGCGTCGACGTTTTCGGCGCGGAAGGGCTTTGCGTTGACCGAGAAGATGTCCGCGCCGAGCCCGCGCAGCTCGATTCCCGCGAAGCCGAAGTCCTTCGCCGTCGAGCAGATGTCCGACCAGTCGAAGTCGGGGCATCCGAGCGTTGAGAATGAGAGTTTCATAATGATCAATCCTTTCCGGAGGGATAGAAGGCTTGCCGTGACCGGTCTAACAAAAAACGCTTTCATCCCTTATCATAAGAGACGAAAGCGCAGCTTCCGCGGTACCACTCTTATTGACGGCTTCTGCCGCCCGCTCAGGCCATACAGCCGTACCGCTGTAACGGGCGGACCCGACCGGCTTTACTCGGCTTTCGCCTTTCGTCCGGCGGCTCGGGAGCGAGCGCGGAAAAACGCGCCGTGCCGCCTCGCACCTTCCGGCGGCTCTCTGTAACGGTTCTGCGTGTTCCTTTTTCTCCGTCGTTGCCTTTTATAATAAAAGGATGATAGCAGAAAAACTCCCGCTTGTCAAGCGTTTTTTGCGTTTGGGCGCGCAAAACGGGGAATTTGCTCCCGCTATTGATTTTTTGTCGGAAGTTTGTTATAATAACTATCTATGAAACAACGGGGCGGAGGTGACGCCGGTGAAAGTTATGCGAAGGCTCATAGCGCTGATTGCGGTGCTTTCTCTGTTTGCCGCGCTCTGCGGCTGCGGGAAGGCGGCGGAGCCGGCTTCGTCCGCGCCCGCTTCGGAGCCGGAGAGCAACTCGGGCTTTTGGGTCGACCCCTCCTATACCGTCGACGCCGAAGGCGAACTGCCCGAGGTGCCGGACGGCTTCCTGCGCAAGGCTATGGAGGCGTATTCCTGGTTCGAGCTGAATCTGCTCGGCTGGATCTATGACGTTCCGGCGAAGCATACCGAAAACGCCTATCTCGTTGAGGATGAGCAGTTCCGCAGATACGACGACTTCCGCGATTATCTGCTCGGGATATTCAGCCCCGCGATAGTCAACGAGCTGCTTTCCCGCGGTTACTACGTTGAAGAAGACGGATATCTTTACACGCGGCACTTCCCGCGCGGCGCGGACAAGGCGGTCATAGATACGGATTTCGGCGAAGGCGAGATCGTCGGCAGGAAGCTGATATACAAGGTGGACGTTACCTTCGGCGATATGCAGACGCTCGAGCCGATCCGCAGCGAGACCTTCACCTTCGTCGCGGAGCCGGTGAACGGCAGGTTCGTCTTCACCGAGTTCCCTTACTTTTATTGATTCAGGAGGCGTGACGCTATGAAGAATACCAAGAAGCTTATATCCGCGCTGCTGCTTTGTGCTCTGCTTCTGTCGACGCTCGCGCTCGGCGGCTGTATGAGCAAACGCGAACGCAGGATACGCGACGACCTGAACGCCGACGGAACGGTCGTCAGCGCGGTGCTGGCCTCCGTCAACCGCGATTACATAGACGTTGCGGGCTTCACCGTGACCGAGGTCGATAAAAACGAAGCCGTTGAAGAGAACGGCAAAACCGTCTATTCCTGCGGCGTAACCGTGAGCAACGAATACGTCGCAGTGACCGTGCCGTGCGCCGTTACCTACGGCGGAGACGACGTTTTTGAAGGCGTGACCGTTTCCGCAGTTGAGGAGTGGAGTTATAAGGCGCTTTCCGGCGTAGACCAGACGAAAGTCGGCTACGAGGAGCTGCCCAACCACGAGAGCGTGCCTTACGGCGAATGCACCGTCAAGAAGGTCGAGTTCAGCAAGCGCAATCAGACCTCCGTCGTCAGCGTCGATATCAAGGCGGACGCCGGTTACGTCATCGCTTCCGGCGAGCTGCAGATAGAGTTCGTATACGCCGACGGCAAATGGGCGGTCGACGGCTACTCCTACGGCAAGGATTTCAGCATGAGCTGGGATATCGGCGGCCTCTGGCGCGGCAACGAGTGGAAGTGGAACAAGAGCTCGACTATGAACCTGCGCATCGAATTCAGCATAGATTCGATATCGTCGGACGGCAAGGTGGAGTCTACGGTGCATTCGCACATCCGCACCGGCAAAAACGACAAAGAGGAGCTTTTCCCCGCGACCGGTACGCTCGATTTCGCGACGATGACGCTGACGCTCGACTACGAGAACGGCAGCGGTCCCTGCCGTATTACCGCGAAATTCGTCAAGGACGGCGACAAAGCGGCGCGCTTCGAGGGCGAGGTCGTCGGTACCGCGGACAACTTCAGATACTACAACGGCAGGTTCAAGCGCGACGCATAACGCGCCGGAGCCGATTCGGAGAAGACGGATTTGAAACGCATCAAGCTTAAAGAACGCAAGCTGCCGGACTACACGCGCGGCGAAGAAATATTCAATATGGTCTCGCACATAGTCGGCGGCGCCTTCGGAGTCGCCGCTCTCGTGACCTGCGTGCTGAAGGCGGCGGCGTACGGCGGCGCTATCGACGTCGCCGGAGCGGCGGTCTACGGAGTCTCGCTTATCGTGCTTTACACGATGTCGAGCCTCTATCACGGGCTGAAGTCGCTGACGGCGAAAAAGGTCTTTCAGATAATCGACCACTGCACGATATACCTGCTCATCGCGGGAACGTACACGCCGATATCGCTTACCGGTCTCATGCGCGAGTCGGTATGGCTCGGCTGGGGGATATTCGGAGGCGTGTGGGCGTGCGCGGCGCTCGGCGTCGTATTCAACTCCATCGACCTGCGGCGTTACCGCGCCGTTTCGATGGTGCTTTATATCGTGACGGGCTGGTGCATCGTCTTCACCGGACCGATCGCGATACGCGCGCTGACTCTTCCCGGCTTCCTGTGGATACTCGCCGGCGGAGTTATGTATACGGTAGGCACGATATTCTACGGCGTCGCCGCGCTCGGCAAGAAGCCGCACAGATATATCCACTCGGTGTTCCATCTGTTCGTCGTCGCCGCGAGCGTGCTGCAGTATATCGGCATAATCCTGTATCTGTATTGATGATGAGTAACGCGAACGCCGTCCCGATTAGGGCTCTAATCGGGGCGGCGTTTTTGCTATTTCTTCTCGCGCGGCTTGAAGAGCAGCGCGGCGAGCAGCGCGAAGAAAACGACCGCGCCGAGCCCTCCGGCGACGGAGGTGAAGCCGCCGGTCAGCGCGCCGAGCAGTCCGTACTGCCGCACCGCTTCGAGCGTGCCTTTCGCCAGCGCGTAGCCGAAGCCGGTTATCGGCAGCGTCGCTCCGCAGCCGGAAAGCTCGACCAGCGGCGCGTAGACGCCGACCGCTGTCAGCGCCAGCCCGGCAACTACGAAACTTACGAGTATCCGCGCCGGAGTCAGCTTCGTGAAGTCTATCAGCAGCTGCCCGACGGCGCATATCGCCCCGCCGATAAGAAACGCGTATAAAAAGATAATAACGTATCACCTCTCAAAGCATACCAGATGCGCGATCGCGGGGATCGTTTCGCCCTGATTGACGCGCAGCGGGCTCATCAGCGCGCCGGTGGCGGCGAAGACGGCGCGCTTGATTTCTCCTCGCGCAAGCAGCGGCAGGAAATACGCCGCCGTGACCGCCGCCGAACAGCCCGCGCCGCTGCCTCCCGCGTGGACGTCCTGCCTTTCGCGGTCGTAGAGCATCGCGCCGCAGTCGTAATGCCTGCCCGCGAGGCCGAAGCCCTCTTCCTTCATCAGCTCCGCGAGAAGCTCCGAGCCGACGGCGCCGAGGTCGCCGGTTACTATCGCGTCGCATTCGGATGGCGCGATCCCGCTCGCGCGGAAGAAGCGGCACAGCGTGTCCGCCGCCGCGGGCGCCATCGCCGCGCCCATGTTCGCCATATCCGTCACGCCCATGTCGATTATCCTGCCGGGCAGCGCGGAAACCGCGTACGGCGGCTCCGAGTGCGGCGAAAACAGAAACGCCCCCGCCGCCGTCGCCGTCCACTGCGCCGTGGGCGTGCGCTGCCCGCCGTATTCGAGCGGGAAGCGGAACTGCCGTTCCGCCGAGCAGAAATGCGACGAGGCGACGGAAGCGGCGTGCTCCGCGAAGCCCGCGTCCACCGCCGCGGCTGCGAGCAGCTGCCCCTCCGCGCAGGTGGAGCACGCGCCGTAAAGCCCGAAGAAGGGCAGCGACGTGCCGCGCACGGCGTAGGAAGTCGCGGTGCACTGGTTCAGCAGGTCGCCGCCGAAAACGCAGTCGACCTGCTCCGCGCCGAGTCCCGCCTTCGCGAAGACGCCGTCGAGCGCGAGCTGCTGGATGCGGCTTTCCGCCTCCTCCCACGTGTCCTCGCCCGCGAGCGAGTCGTCGCAGACGGCGTCGAACAGGGAGCCGAGCGGGCCTTCTCCCTCCTTCCTGCCCGCGACGGAGAAACCCGTCACCGAAGGCGCGGAGCGGAATCTGATAAGTTCGTTTCTTCCCATAACCGCCTCAATAAAGCCCGAAGGCGTAAATTATCACGCCGTAGACGACGCTCGCGGCGACGCCGAAGACGATGACCGGACCCGCGATCGAGAACATCCCGACCGCCGTGCCCGTGACTATCCCTTCGCGGCGGTACTCCATCGCGGGGGAGGTGACGGCGTTGGCGAATCCGGTTATCGGCACGAGCGTGCCCGCGCCGGCGAACTTCGCCATATCGTCGTAGAGTCCGGCCGCCGTCAGCGCGCAGCCGGCGAATATCATGATTATCGTCACCCACTTGCTCACCGCGCTTTCGTCCGCGATGAAGGAGGCGAGCAGCGCCCTTACTCCCTCCGCTGCGGCGCAGAGTGCGCCGCCGACGGCGAAAGCGCAGAGCGTGTTCTTCACCTTCGGCGACGGCGGCGACCCGCGCCTGACGAGTTCGCCGTAACGCTGTTTATCCGTAAAACCACCCCGTTTCGTTCAACGGTAGTTTTCGCCGCCGCCCGCTTGAATATACAAAAAAACACCCCCGCCGCGGCGCGGCGGGGGTGTTTACGAAATCGTTAAGCGTCAGTCGTCGTACTCTATCGAGAGGTTGCCGAAGCTGACGGCGGCCTTGACGCGCAGGACGTAAGGCGCGTCGGGCGCGGGCGTTCCTTCAACGCCCTTGCCGGAGAAGGCGCCGGCGGTCGCGAGCTCGGCGCGGACGCATTTCGGCAGCAGTATCTGCGCGTCGCCGAAG
Organism: Clostridia bacterium; assembly: GCA_017620395.1. NCBI lineage: Bacteria > Bacillati > Bacillota > Clostridia > Clostridia bacterium. Next base: position 7,562 of record JAFZQJ010000001.1, read on the forward strand.
GAGACGTTGACCTCGAGCGCGGCGTTATCCGCGAACTCGCTGACGTTGCGCAGGTCGAGCGTGAAATCGCCGAAGGAGACGTTCATCTTGCCGCCGCTGATCCTGTCCGCCTGCGTGACGATCCTGTCGTCGCCGAAGCTTGCGCTGTAGCTGATGAAGCCGTCCGCGTCGGAATAGTCGGACTTGAACTTGCCGTTTTTGCCTTCCGTGATAACGGTGCCGTTGACGTTCTTGCGGCGCTTGCGGAAGAACTGGTGCAGTATGACCGAGAGCCCGACGAATATCAGCACGATCGCGATCGCGATCGTCCAGATGCCTTCGCCCTTGATAACGCCGAGGTTTTTGAGCAGGAAGATCACGCCGAACGCGGTTATTCCGAGCGAGAAGCCGGAGAAATCACGGGAGAAGCAGCCGGAAAGTCCGACGAAGATTATCGCCGAGGGCCAGATCAGGCTCCAGAATCCGACCTCGCCGAACCATTCGGGCTTCGTCTTCATAAGTATAAGCAGTACGCCCGCGAACAGTATAAATACGCCGAAGATTATGGCGGGAACCTTGCCGGCGTTCCAGTCCCACTTATACGGCTTGTTTTTCTTTTCGCCTTCGCCGGAAGCGGCGTCTTTGACGACGCCGGTCTTGACCGCGGAAGCTCCGCCGAGCAGCGTGTCGACGCTGACTCCGAGCGCGCCCGCGAGCAGCGGAAGCGCGGTGATGTCGGGGCAGGATTCGTCGGTCTCCCATTTGCTGACCGCCTGCGGCGTCACGCCGACCGCGTCGGCGAGCTGCTTCTGGGTGAGTCCGCGTTCCTTGCGGAGCGCCTGGATCCTTTTGCCGATGGTGTTTTCGTTCATATTTATTCCCTCCGTGGTATTATTTGTGTCTGCCGTTCCCGCGGGAGCGCTCCGAACGGTTTTCCGGAAGCGGTTTCCTTTGGTTTGATTCCATTATACCACAAACGCGAAAAATGTCTATAACTTATTTGGAGAGTGTGTGAAACAACCGCCGGTTGAGCGAAACAACCGCCGGTTGAACGCCGGAAATCCCGCATTTCCGCTTGCTTTGCCGCGATCCGCGTGGTATAATTGCGATATAAAGCGAAAGAAAGGGTGCGGAACGTGAAGTATATCCTCGATCACGATTTTCACATACACACGCAGCTTTCCCCCTGCTCGAACAACCCCGAGCAGAATCCGGAGAGCATCCTGCGCTACGGAGAGAAATACGGCCTGCGGCATATCGTGCTGACCGATCACTTCTGGGACGAAGCCGTCCCAGGCTGTATCGGCTGGCAGGGCTACGCGCATATATCGAAGTGGCTGCCGCTGCCGCGGAGCGAAACGACCCGCCTTCACCTCGGGTGCGAAGCGGATATGAACCGCGCCAACGTCCTCGGGCTCACGAGAGAGACCGCCGAGAAGCTCGAGTTCATCACCGTCTCGATAAACCACCTGCATTTCCAGATGGGAGCGGATGAACACTACGGCGCGAAGTGGTACGCCGAGCAGTTCATCCTGCGCTGGAACGTCGTGCTCGATTCCGGCCTGCCGTATCATAAGATGGGAATCGCGCACCCGACCTACCGCGGCGTCGCGGGCAATATGCCCGACCCGCGCGGCCACCTCGACGTGCTCGAGGCGATCCCCGACGGCGTCTGGCTCGATATGTTCGCGAAGACCGAAAAGCTCGGTATGGGCGTTGAGCTGAACGCGAAAAACAACGAGTATTCGCCGGAGGACTTCGAGCGCGTGCTGCGCGTTTACCGCCTCGCCGTCGAAGCGGGCTGTCATTTTTACGGCGCGACCGACGCGCACCATCCGGCTCATATCGAGCCGCGGCGCGAAAACTGCCTCAAGCTCATCGACGCCCTCGGTCTGACCGAAGATCAGAAGTTCCGCGTGTTCGACTGATACAAACGCTGATATGAAAAAGAAAAGCAAGCCGATCGGCTTGCTTTTTTTTCGTTATTATAACTACGACAGCACCCTGCGGATTATCCAAAACTGCATCCTGCGCGGCAGGGCGCCCAGCATAAGCAGCAGAGGGTTGCGGTTGAGGTTGTAGGCGAAGCGCGGACGCTTCTTTTTCAGCACGCGCAGCGTCTTTTCCGCGAGCTTTTCCGGCGTGACGCTTCGCGCCTCGACGCGCTCGACTATTCTTTTGAAGCGCTCCGCGTTGACGGGGTAGAGCTTCGTTCCGGCGCAGAAACGCCCGAGCGCGCCGACGGAGGCGGGGAGCATATCCGTCTTCACCGCGCCGGGCCGCAGCGTCACGACCCTGCAGCCGAGCAGCTGGAGCTCCATCCGCAGCGAGTAGGCGTATTTCTCCAGCGCCGCCTTCGTTATCGCGTAGATGCCGGTGAAGGGCAGGGGGTCGAGCGGCGCGAGCTCGCTCGTGATAATGAGTATCCGCGCGCCGTTATTCAGCAGCGGCACGGCGAGCTTGTTGACGCGGTAGACGCCGAAAAGGTTGACGTTGAAGGCGCGGACGAAGGCGGCCTCGTCCATCTCGACGAGAGAGTTCAAGTCGTATATCCCCGCGGCGTGTATCACGCCGTCGAGCTTTTCTTCGCCGAGCGCCGCGAAGGCGGTCTCGAGCGAGGCGGAGTCGGTGACGTCGGCGCGTATGACGCGCCACGGCGTTTCCTCACGCGGCTCCGTCAGGTCGAAGCCGACGGCTTCGTTCCCCGCGTCGGTCAGCGCGCGGCAGATCGCTCTGCCCATTCCGCCGTTCGCGCCCGTGACTAAATATCTCGCCATTTCCGCGCTCCTTTCTGCTGTGATGGCAGTATCCTTTATGCTGTAAAACGGAATACGTCAGAAGCACTTTTCCTTTCGACTGCTTTTACACTTTTCGATATTGCCGCAGCGATAGCAGAGTTCGTTATCACAAGCTCCGTCATTGTCGAAGCAGGAGCGTATATTGCCGACCGTTGTTTCCGCAATATTATTCAGCGCCTCTTCTGTGAGAAACGCCTGATGCGAGGTAACGATAACGTTAGGCATCGAGATCAGCCGCGAGAGCAGATCGTCGTCGAGTATATGTCCCGAGCGGTCCTCGAAGAATATGTCGGCTTCCTCCTCGTAAACGTCGAGGCATGCCGCGCCGATCTTTCTCGACTTGATACCGTCGAGAAGGGCTTCAGCATCGATCAGCGCCCCGCGCGAGGTGTTCACGATCACGACGCCTTTTTTCATCTCTGCGATTGTCTCGGCGTTGATAGTGTGGAACGTGCCGTCGTTCAGCGGACAGTGCAACGAGATCACGTCGCTTTGCACGAATAGCTCGCGGAGCGAGACGTATTCTATTCCCGCGTCGTCGGAGGGGTAGGGATCGTAAGCAATCACCTTCATCCCGAAGCCCTTGCAGATGTCGACGAAAATGCGCCCGATCTTGCCGGTGCCGATCACTCCGACCGTCTTGCCGTGGAAATCAAAGCCGGTCAGCCCGTTAAGCGAAAAGTTGAATTCTCTTGTGCGGTTATACGCCTTGTGGATACGGCGCACCGAAGTGAGCAGCAGCGCCATTGCGTGCTCCGCCACGGCGTAGGGAGAGTATGCGGGAACGTGAACGACGTGGAGTTTTTCGAATGCATGCCGCACGTCGACGTTGTTGTAGCCCGCCGAGCGCAGAGCGATCAGTTTGACGCCGAGCGCATAGAGACGGTCAATCACGGCGGCGTTTACCGTATCGTTGACGAACACGCACACCGCGTCGCACCCTTTTGCGAGATCGGCGGTGTCTTCGGTCAGCTTTGTTTCCAGGTATTTGAACTGCACGCCGCGAGCTTCTCCGTAACGCTCGAACGACGGTTTATCGTATGCCTTTGCATCGTAAAACGCGACTTTTATCATGCTTTGCCTCCTCGTATTCCGTTCGGAGTTGCAAAAAAATCTCCGTCAAGATATGTATGGAGCGTTATTTCTTTTTTTCGCTTCCCTTATGCTTTGCCTCGGCGGCCTTCATCGCTTCGTCGGCTTCCTCGTCCCAGACGGTCCTTTCGGGGCCGAGCGTGCCGTACATAGTGTTCTCGAAGGAATAGGTCATCTTCGCCGTTTTTATCAGCCGTTCGTTATCCGTGTCGTCCCCGAAGGTGCCGAGCCGGGCGTAGATATCCTGCGTTATTTCGTAGTCGTACTGCTCGCGCCCCTCGCGGCTCGTGTACATTATCTCCGCGAAGTAACGCCCCGTGTCGGGATCGTAATACGCGGTCCAGTTATTGCCCTGCTTTTTCGTTTTCATATTCTCACCCGTGTTCATTCGTTCTCGGTCTGAACCGTAATTGCTTCGCCGGACAGAGATTATCTTTCTTTTCTTAAATCGGCAGTTTGCTGAACCGCTTTCGGCAGCCATTCAGCGTTTACGTAGTCGAGAGGGATAACTATTTCCCGAATCTTGTCTTCGGGGTTTGGTCTTTTTATATCTTTCGGGAAACAGTCCAATCCTACTTCGCGCAAGCTGAGAACTCTGTCGTGTATCCAACCTACCGCCTGACCGTCGCAGTATAAGCAATGACAGCCGAACATTTTCTTTGTATAAACGTTCAACTCCTTGAGATGATTCATCCATTCTGATACGATTTCATCTTCAAACACAATATCCACGCCCCTTTCTTTGCGCGTTATCTGTGGATATAGACCCGCGACACCGCCCCGTCGTCGCACTGCGCGGTGCAGAAGAACTCCCAGCCGTAGCGCTCGTAGAAGCCGACGTGGTCCGTCACGAGATAGACCGGCGAAACGCCCTTCGACCGCAGATCCTCAACGGCGAAGTTAAGCAGTCTTCCGGCGATGCCGCGGCGGCGGTGCTCATTCTCCGTATAGACGGCGCAGACGTTGGGGGCGAGGTCTTTCCTTTCGTGGAAGTCGTTTTCGACGACTCCGAGCCCGCCGGCGATCTCGCCGCCGCAAAGGCAGAGATACCAGCCGTATTCCGTTTCGCCGCCGAGGTAGGCGCCCATGCATTCGAGGTACGCCTCGACCGGCGCGCTCCACTTGCCGTGGAACCATTCGGCGGCCTTTTGCTTTATCTCCGGTTTTTCTCTCAGCGTGATGAATGTGTATTCGTTCATGGCGTTACGGACGCTCCTGTTTTTTATATTGTAAGTATAGCAGAAAAGCGCGGATTATTCAATCCTTCATTTTCGCGTTTCGATCCGCCCGCCGGAAAAGCGGCGTAAAAAAAGAGATTGCCGTAACGATAATTGATTATCGCTCGGAATCGCAAATCCGGGAGTATTGCAAAATGATATATCGCCTGACGGCGATATGATATACGACTTCGTCGTATGATATATTTGCGCGGCGCAAATATGATATAATATCCGTTCCTTCATACGCCGCAGGCGTATATCATCCGCGTAAGCGGATATCATATGCGAAGCATATATCATCCGTTCCGCGCGGAAGGGATATCATTGCAAAAGAGCGATGCATTCGCATCGCTCTTTTGCATGGTGACCCGTGGGAGAATCGAACTCCCGTTACCGCCGTGAAAGGGCGGTGTCTTAGCCGCTTGACCAACGGGCCTCACTTGTGCTGTAATATTGTATATGAAAGACGCGTAATTGTCAAGTGTAAATTTTATTTTTTTGAAAAAAGACTTGAAATAGCGGCGCGAGTGAGATATAATTTCCCTGCTGACCGCGTTTTCGCGGCGGAATACGCCGGTATGATGGAATTGGCAGACGTGACGGACTCAAAATCCGTTGGGCTAATAACCCGTGTCGGTTCGACCCCGACTACCGGCACCAGAAGCCCCTGCTTCCGCGGGGGCTTTTTGCGAATAATCTTTCCGCCGTCGGGCGGAAGCAGCGGCGGGCCGCTTGAAACAGCCCCGCCCTCCCGATTATGGCAGAACGTGACTTCGGGGACTCGTAATAAATATGCGAACAGTAGATTTTAACGCGCCCGCTACTTGATTTTTATACGGGATTATGTAATAATATTATATATTTCATTTGGAATAGAGGATGCGTATGAAACGGTTGTTTTCTTTTTTCAAAAGGCATTTCCGGTTGCTCAATACGTCTATATACGACGGCGCGAAATACGAAAAGAACCTCAACGCCATCAGCTGGTTCGGCATAATCGGCGCCGCCTTCGACGCTATGCGGTCCGACAGGGTTTACCGCAAGGGCATGGACGACGACGCCATCCGCGAGGAACTGATCAACGGCTCCGGAACACAGTTCGACCCCGAATACCTGACCGTTTTCCTTTCGCTTTTCAACGAGGGCGAGCTGTAGCCCCCTTCGGAACGCATACGCATTATTCACATATCAAAGGAGGCGAATCACGCGCATGAGGATACTGCGAAAAATAAGAGACTATTATTTCTACTGCGGTATCGGGAAGGACGAATACAATGCGGTTAAAAAAGACGCGTATATCTCAAATTTCAAAGTATGGAAGATCCTCCATTATTTGATGGCGGCGGTCTTCGCCCTTCTGTATCTGGCTTCGTATTTCAACGGCCTGATGGAGATAAACAGATGGCTTTATCTGATCGCCTTTATATACTCGGCGATTATCATCGGCGTCTTCACCGTATTGAAAAAGGATTCGCTGATCGCACAGCTGTTGATTTATCTCTCGATGTCGCTGCTGTTTCTTTTCGCGGCGGTCGTCAACCTGAACAAGGCGAACCATAACGCGACGACCTTCATCGTGCTTCTGGTGCTTACCCCGATGTTCATGATTGACAAGCCGTATTTCATGTCGATCGAACTCTGCGCCGCTTCCGCAATCTTTTTGATCTGGATGCACGGGGTAAAGCCGTATGAGATCTGGCAGATTGATTTGGTCAACACGGTGGCGTTTACGGTCGTGGGCGGTTTCCTGAACATCATTTCGAACTCCCTTCGCATAAGGGAATTCGTACTGACAAGGCGGATACGGATACAAAAAGACACCGATGAAATGACCGGCTTGAGAAACAAGGGTTCTCTGACAAGAGATATCAACGAATACCTCGCGGACGATTCGACGGACAAAGGGATCCTGTTCATTCTGGACGTCGACCGTTTCAAGTCCATAAACGACACCTACGGCCACGACGTCGGAGACAGCGTTATCGTTCAGCTCGGGCGTTTCCTCGCCGGCAGGTTTACCGGTGGCGAGATTACCGGGCGGTTCGGCGGAGACGAGTTTATTCTGTTTTTCAAGAATACCGACGATACGGAGCTGGCGCGTCATATCGCCCGGGGCATCATAACCGACGTCTCGGAAAACGTCAAGCTGCCGGATGAGGGACAAAAGCTGAGCATCAGCATAGGTATCGCTTTATACAACGGCAGCGAAAAGTATTATTCGGAGCTCTTCAAAAAAGCCGACGTTGCGCTTTATAAAGCCAAAGCCGACGCGGAGGAACGCTTCTGCTTTTACGTCTGACGCCGCAAACGCAACCGGCGGTTGCTTGATTCCCCCGAAAACGCGCATTATAATAGCTGCGTAAGGAGGCATTGATATGGAAACTAAAGACGTAATTCTCGATCTCAGAACGCAAAAGGGGCTCTCTCAGGAGGAGCTCGCCGAAAAGGTCTTCGTAACGCGCCAGGCGGTTTCGCGCTGGGAAACGGGCGAGACCGTCCCGAACACCGAAACGCTGAAGCTGCTCTCCGCGTTCTTCGACGTTTCGATAAACACTTTGCTCGGCTCTCCGCGCAAGCTCGTCTGCCAGTGCTGCGGCATGCCGCTCGAAGACGCGCTCGTCAGCAGGGAGAAGGACGGCGCCTTCAACGAGGACTACTGCAAGTGGTGCTACGCCGACGGCGAATACACCTACAGCGATATGGACGACCTTATCGACGTCTGCGTCGGCCATATGGCGGGGCAGGGCTTCACCGAGGAGCAGGCGCGCGCATATATGAAGGATATGCTGCCTCAGCTCGATTACTGGAAAAACCGCGTCGGCGGCGAGAACGAGTTCGACGCGCTGAAAAAGCGGCTCATCGACGAGTTCAACGCGCTTAATATCGAGGGAATGCCGAAGGTGGAGAAGCTCAACGCGCTTGTCGGCTCATACGTGAACCTCGCGTATCCGCTTCCGAGCGGCGAGGCGGTGAAGTTCCTGAAGGACGGCGCGACCTATTTCGGCAATCAGCTTGAGTCCGAACTCGGCGGCGACAGCTGCTTCGGAATCCTCGCTAACGCGGATTTCCTCCTCGTCGTCACCTACAAAGCGGAAGGCGCGGACCCCGAGCTGCTGCTCTATAAAAAGAGATAGACGGGATCGCTCCGTAAATACCGATACGAAAAATAACACGCCGCCGGCGTGTTATTTTTGTTTTATACCTATTGACAAAACCGAAAAAACGGTTATACTATATGCGAAAGTGTTTCAAATGATACAATTTCGAGGCGATAGTATGAACGACGTCAGCTTCATAATGAAAAACGTCGCCCTCTTCGCCGGCGTATCGGAAAGCGCCGTTTCCGCGCTCGTTTCGGACGGCGGCACGCGCCGCGCGGAGTTCGCGCGCGGCGAAGCGGTCTGCCGCCGCGGCGGCGTGAACGACGACCTCATCGTCATCCTCTCCGGCAGGGCGGAGGTTCGGAAGGGCAGCGTCGTCATGCGCGCGCTTCAGGCGGGCGACGTGACCGGCGTTTCCACGCTTTTCGGCGGCGACGGAGTAATGGATTCCGACGTAACGGCGCAGACTAAACTCGCGGCGCTGTTCTTCAACAGGTCCGCGGTGGCCGCCGCGCTCGGGAGCGATCCGGCGTTCGCCCGCAACTTCATCGCCTTCCTCTCGGCGCGGGTGCGTTTCCTCAACGGCGTCATCAGCCGCTGCGCCGGAGCGGACTCCGCGGGCAGGCTCGCGCGCTACCTCGCTGCGCTGGCGGAAGAGAAGGGCGGGCGCTTCGCGCTGAACGTCAGCCGCGCCGCGGCGGAGCTTTCGCTCGGACGCGCCACGATCTACCGCGCGCTCGATACGCTCGCCGACGTCGGCTGCGTCGAACGCGACGGGCGTTATATCTCGGTTAATGCGGAACGCATAAAAGAGGTTTATTAAAACAATATCGGCTTTTGCCCTTATCGTAAATCAGCAAAAAAGGAGAAACCCAAAATGAAAAGAACCGTAACGATCATCCTCGCGCTTGCGCTGTTCGCGCTCGCGCTCACCGGCTGCGGAGCGAAGACTCCGGAGCCCGCTTCCTCGGCCGCGCCCGCCGTCAGAACGGACGTGAGTATCGGCCTTCTCGCCGGCCCGACCGGAGTCGGAGCCGCGAAGCTTCTTGATGACAACGCCGCCGGCAAAACGGCGAACAACTACAAAGCCACCGTCTTCAACGCGCCCGACGAGGTGACCGCGAAGATAATCAGCGGCGAACTCGACGTCGCCGCCGTGCCGACCAACCTCGCCGCCGTGCTTTACAAAAAGACCGAGGGCAAGGTGAAGCTCGCCGCGCTGAATACTCTCGGCGTGCTCTACGTGCTGACCGCGGAGGGAACTACCGTTTCCTCTGTCGCCGACCTGAAGGGCAAGACCGTCTACTCCTCCGGCCGGGGCGCAGTTCCGGAGTACGTTCTCAATTATATCCTCGACGCCAACGGCGTCAGAAACGACGTTGAGGTCGTCTACGAAGCGGAGCACGACGCCGTCATCGCCGACCTCGCCTCCGGCAAGGCGCAGATAGCCGTCCTTCCCGAGCCGAAGGTCACCGCCGCGCTGACGCAGGTCGCCGGCGCGTCCGTCGCGCTCGATCTGACGAAGGAGTGGGACAAGGCCGCCGCGCTGGCCGGAAACGGCGGCAGCGTGCTTTCGATGGGTTGCGTCGTCGTCCGCAAGGACTTCGCGGAGCAGCACAAGGACGCGCTCGACGCCTTCCTCGGCGAGTATAAGGAGTCCATCGAATATATGAGCGACGCCGCGAACCTCGACTCCGCCGCCGCGCTCTGCGAGACCTACGGCATAATCCCGAAGGCCGCCGTCGCGAAAAAGGCGCTGCCGAACTGCGGGCTGACCTTCATCTCCGGCGCGGAGATGAAGACGCAGATCGCCGGATTCTATCAGATACTCTTCGACTACAACCCCGCTTCCGTGGGAGGAGCGCTGCCCGATGAGGACTTCTACTACTCAAAGTAAGCATCCGAAACTGAAGAAAACCGCGGCCGTCATACTCACAGCCGCCTTCTGGCTGGGGGTATGGCAGCTTGCGGCTGCGCTGATAAACCAGAATATAGTGCTTTCGCCGCCGCTGACGGTCTTCAAAACGCTCTTCCGCCTCGCCGGAACGGGCGGGTTCTGGCTGACGGTGGCTATGAGCGCGCTGCGCATTTTCTGCGGCTTCGCGCTCGGAGTGCTGCTCGGAGCCGCTTTCGCCGTGCTGACGAAGGTCAGCCGCGTCGCTTACACGCTTTTCAGCCCGATGATGAGCGTGATAAAGGCGACTCCGGTGGCGTCTTTCATCATAATGCTGCTCTTCTTCGCGGAGAACGAGTATATCCCGACCGTGATCTCATTCCTGATGGTCTTCCCGATAATCTGGGCGAACACCTTCAAGGGCATCGAGGAAACCGACGTGAAGCTGTTGGAGATGGCGAAGGTCTTCGGGCTTTCGCGCCGCGCGACGCTGCGGGAGGTGTATCTGCCGAGCGTCGAGCCGTACTTCGTTCCGGCGGCGCTGACCTCGCTCGGCTTCGCCTGGAAGGCGGGCGTGGCGGCGGAGGTGCTCGCGGCGCCGAAATACGCCGTCGGCGGTATGCTCTACCGCGCGAAGATCTATCTCGAAACGCCGGAGATGCTGGCGTGGACCCTCTGCGTAATAATAATCAGCATGCTGCTCGAGTGGCTGCTTTCGTACCTGCTGAAGCGCCGCAGCGCGGAAAGGAGCGCCGCTTATGGTAAGGCTTGAAAACGTATCGAAGGCGTTCGGCGATAAGACGGTGCTGAGCGGCTTCTCGTATGAGTTCGGGAAGGGTGCGCGTTACGTTATCACCGGCTCCTCCGGCGTCGGAAAGACGACGCTGCTGCGGCTTATATGCGGTCTGCTCCGTCCGGACGAGGGGATAGTGGAGACGGAAGGAGCGCGTGTCCGCGCGGTCTTCCAGGAGGACCGCCTGCTGCCGTGGCGCACCGTGCTGCAGAACGTGACGCTCGGGGAGAGCGACGGGGCGTACGCCCGCGAGCTGCTTTCGGAACTCGGGCTCGCGGACGAGGCGGACGCCTATCCCGCTGCGCTTTCGGGCGGTATGAGCCGCCGCGTCGCGATCGCGCGCGCACTCTGCGCGAAGCCGGACGTGCTTCTGCTCGACGAGCCGTTCAACGGGCTCGACCCGGATATAAAGGCGCGTACGGCGGCGATGATATTCGATAAGATGCGCGGCAAGACCGTCATCGTCATCACGCACGATACCGCGCCCGTCGCTGAATACGCGGACGAAACGCTGACGCTTGTCCCGATCAGTCAAGAATAAAAAACGAGCTCTCCGCCGCAGACGGAGAGCTCGTTTTATGCTGCCGGTCAATGCTCGGCGTCATCTTTCGTGGCGTGGACGGTGCCGTGAGGATGGTGCGGCGGCGCGTAGACGGAATAGAGGCGCAGCGGCGTCCTGCCGCAGTTGACGACGTTGTGCCAGGTGCCGGCGGGCACGAGTATCGCGTCGCCGCTGAAGGCGCGTCCGACGCTGTGCATTTCCTCGCGCGTCCTGCCGAAGCGGACGAGCGCGCAGCCCTGTTCGATGCGCAGGAACTGGTCGGTATCCGTGTGCAGCTCGACTCCGACGTCTCCGCCGACGGGTATCGTCATCAGCGTCACCTGCAGGTGGGCGCCTGTCCATATCGCTTTGCGGAAGCACTGGTTCCGCGCGGTCTTGCGCGCGATGTCTATCACCGCCGGATCCGGACCGAGATCCGCGGGCTCTGTTGAACAGCGGTATTGTCTTTGCATGGTCATTCCTCCCGAATGTGATTCGGAATATTATATGTAAACTCACGCAGAAAAGTGAAAAAAACGCTTGACAAAGAGGGTGCGCGGTGTTATTATATATGAACGTCGGCGCGATGACAAACAGTCAGCCGGAGCCGATAAGGGCCTTTAGCTCAGTTGGTTAGAGCCACCGGCTCATAACCGGTCGGTCCGGGGTTCGAGTCCCTGAAGGCCCACCATATTTAGGGGTATAGCTCAGTTGGTAGAGCAGCGGTCTCCAAAACCGCGTGCCGAGGGTTCAAGTCCTTCTGCCCCTGCCAGAAAAAAGCACTTGCTTTCGCAAGTGCTTTTTTCAATGAAGTCGCCCGCAAGCGGTCTAATGAAGGAATGAAGATGCTTCGCTAATGAAGGAATTGAATGAGAGAAACGGGAGAACCGGGCGACTTCGCTTCATTAGTGAGCGAAGCGAACGTCTTCATTAACGAGCAAACGCGAGCGACTTCATTAGGGCGAAACCCGTCTTCATTAACCCACGTTTTCTCATTTCTCCTTGATTAGTTTGCGCAAGTATGCTATCATAATCGTCAGAGGTGATTGTATGCGCAACGATGAGCTTTCGATTCAATCAATGGATTTCGCAGTGTCCGTCATCAATCTTGTAAAAGATCTGAAAGCAAAGCATGAAACGATAATTTCGAATCAAATCGGACGTTCCGGTACGTCGATCGGCGCGAACATCCGCGAAGCGCAGTACGCTCACGGGAAACCGGATTTTATCGCCAAGCTTCAAATCGCGCTTAAAGAAGCAAACGAAACGGGCTATTGGCTTGACTTGCTTTATAAAACGAATTATATAGATGAAAACACATACAAAACACTGGATAATCAATGCGCGTCTATCCGTATAATGCTCGTTGCTTCATGCTCCACTGCAAAATCTCACTTGAAACATAATGACGTCAGAGGCGAACATGTATGAACGTCAAAAAACCCAAGGCATATTATACCGCGCTGAAGCCTGAGGATATTTGCGGATGTGACTATTGCAGAAACTATATAAAAAAGGTTAAAGATTCGTACCCTCTGTTTGATGAGTAGCTGCAAGGTATAGGTGTTGATATTGAGAAGCCGTTTGAAACAATCCCGATAGAGTATGAGGAAGGAGTTGTACAATATACGGGCGTACAATACGTCGTTTTTGGTGACAGAAACATCTTTGTGCCTTTGTCAACAGGTGACGTCTGTATCAGCGTGACTGATAATCATCCCGCAACAGATGATATACAAGCCGCTCACTTCATCATTGAAGCCGCTCCGCTGTATCTTCCTTTTGAGTAGTTCTCCTCTTGACATTTTTTTCAAATCATAGTATGCTATAATCACGATGGAAGCCGACGAGTCGGCGTATCCAAATTCACGACAAGGAGATAATCACAATGAAAAAGACGATAGCAGCCGTTCTGGCGCTCGTAATGGCGCTGATGCTCGTCGCGTGCGGATCTTCCGCGCTGAAGGACGCCGCCGGAACCTATAAGCTCCAGCAGAGCAAGTTCGTCGGCGACGAGGAATGGGTCACGGACGAGGAGTTCGTCCTCGAGCTGAAGGACGACGGCACCGGCTCCAGCACCAGAGACGGCGCAACCTACGACCTGACCTGGAAGCTTGAAGGCGAGACCTTCACGATGACCGAGACCTTCCTCGGCCTCACGATCGATTACACCGGCACGCTGAAGGACGGCAAGATCGATATGTTCAACGGCGATCCCGAAAGCGATCTTACTTACGAGTACGTTCTCGCCAAGGCGTAATAATCGAATAAACTCAAAGAAAAAAGGCACGCCCTAAGGGCGCGCCTTTTTTGATGCGTTTGCTTTACTGATTCTTTTCGCCGCCCCTGTATTCGAGGCAAAGCATCGTCAGATCGTCGAACTGCTCGGCTTCCTTCACGAAGCCGTCGACCGCGCCGCGCACGTTGCGCAGGAGCTTTTCCGGATCGGCGTCCGGCTCGGAGTTGAGCGCGGCGAGCATACGGTCGGTTCCGAAAAGCCGGTTTTCCGCGTCGGTGGCCTCGGGTACGCCGTCGGTGTAGACGAAGAGCTTCGCGCCGGGGCGCAGCTGCAGCTCGTATTCCTTATACCGCATGCCGTCCATGGCGCCGACGGCGAGTCCGTGCTTATCCTTCAGCAGCTCGAATGCGCCGTCCGGCTCCTTCAGCGCGGGATATTCGTGGCCCGCGTTCGCGGCGGTGAGCTTGCCGGTGGAGATCTCGAGGATCCCGAGCCAGACGGTCACGAACATCTGTTCGGGGTTGTTCGCGGCGATCTGCTTGTTGACGAGCTCCAGCACCTTCGCGGGAGAAAGTCCCGTCATCGCGGTGTTCTTGATTAGGGCTTTGGTTATCATCATGAATAGCGCGGCGGGTATTCCCTTGCCGGATACGTCCGCGATGACCGCGGCGAGGTGGTCGTCGTCGAGCAAGAAGAAGTCGTAAAAGTCGCCGCCGACCTCCTTGGCGGGATCCATGCTGGCGTAGAGGTCGAATTCATGCCGCTCGGGGAAGGCGGGGAAGACGTTCGGGAGCATCGCGTACTGGATGCGGCTGGCGAGCTCGAGCTCCATGCCGATCCTCTCTTTTTCCGCGGTGATGGTCTTTATCTTTTCCATGTGGTCGTCTATCTCGCGCGCCATATCGGTAACGTCCTCCGAGAGCTGCCCGAGCTCGTTGCGAAGGCGAACGCCCGCGAGATCCTTCGATACGGCGGCGCTGTCCTTCGTGGTCTTGTAATCGCGAATGCTGTGCTGTACCTTTTTGATCGGGCGAAGCACTACGAGGTATATCAGCAGCAGGCAGACGGCGGAAAGGACGAGCTGGTTGAGGATCGCCATCGCGGTTCCGGTGCGCGTCTGCGCTTCGATATCGCTTTTGAGCGCGGAAAGGCCGTAGGTCAGGCCGAGAATAACGTTGTGTCCGTCGAAGGAGGTCAGCGTTGAGTAATAATCGACGTAGTTGCCCGCGTCGGCGAGGTGGCTGGATTTCTGAAGCGCGCCGCGCATCGCTTCGGTCTGGCTTTCCGCGACGGAGACGACGTTGCCGAGAGGGTAGACCTCCTCGTAGTTCGTGCCTCTGGCGGCGCCCGGGTCCGCGGCGCTGAAGAGGAAGAACTGCTTATCGAACGGCTCCTCCGACACGACGCAGAAAAGGAAATCGACGTGATAAGACTGCTTTATCTGATCGACGCGGGTTATCAGGAAGGAGTATATTATCTCGGCGTAGAGCTTCTGATCTTCGGCGGGAAGCGCCTCGCAGTCGGCGTCCGTCATATAGCGCAGCTCCGTATCGGGATGGCGCTGTGAGAAAACGCGGCACTTTTCCGCCGTGAGCGTGTCTGCGGCGTAGTCGGCGTCGTATTCGATGTCGAGCTCGTCCGGATGCTCATACCAGTATTTGATCAGCCATTGACTCGCGGGATACTCGTTTACCGCGCGTCTCGTTTCCTCCGCGATCTCGGAGGCCTGAAGCTCGGTCTGTTTCTTGACGCTGTTGTTGTAGAGGTAGGTCTCGCAGATATAAGTCAGGGCGCCGGTTATCAGAACGCCGATAAGAAATATCGCCGCGACTTCGATAAGAAGACTGATTTTCCGCTTTCCTTTTGTTTCGTGCATATCGTTACCTCGTTGTCGGGATCTCTCGGGTGCGTCGCGCCGTCTGCGGATCATTTCTCACGGTTGATCCTGAACTCGACCGATTTCTTCAGATACTCCAGATACTCCCCGTCGCGGCACATAGCCTTGCCGGGCGTATCGGAGAGCTTCGCGACCGGTCTGCCGTTGACGTACTGGAGTTTGATGACGATGTTCAGAGCGTCCTCGCAGGTGTCGTTCGAAACGAACGTTCCGATCCCGAAGGAGACCTTCGCCTTGTCGCGGAAGTAGTCGTAAAGCTTCTGGGCGCGGTCGAAATCGAGGCTGTCGCTGAAAAGGAGCAGCTTCGTTTTCGGATCGACGCCGAATTTTTTATAGTGCGCGATGATCTTCTCGCCCCAGGCGTAGGGATCTCCGCTGTCGTGGCGGACGCCGGTGTAGTTGTTGACCATCGAGCGGTTGAAGTCGAGCAGGAAAAGGTCCGTCGTCACGGTGTCGGTAAGCGCCGTTCCGTTGTCGCCGTCGTATTCCGAATACCAGTCGCGCATCGCGTAGTGGTTGGTATAAGCAAGGGGAATGGAATCGACGCCCTGATACATCTGGACGAACTCGTGGGCATACGTACCGATCGGCGTTACGTTGTATTTTTTCGCAAGGTAGACGTTGGATGTTCCTACGCAGTTGTCCGTTTCGGTAACGAAACGGCGCACGACCTCGTCCTCCCATTCGCGGGAGAGGCGGCGGCGGCAGCCGAATTCGGCGAATTTGAAGGTGTAGGTGCCGTCGTTCATCGCTTTGATCTTTGCGTCAAGCCGTTCCGCCGCGGAGCTGCGGAGCTTATCGTAATCGAACGCCGTGCGGAAATAGACCTCGTTGATGATCTCCAGCAGGTATATTTCAAACTGCATCGCGGAGAAAAGCGGACCGTCGACAACGACGGAGAGCTCTCCGTCGGCGTTCAGATCGACCGAAACGTAGTCGCGTATAGGATGCCAGAGGCGGAGAAACTCCACGTAGTCGTTTTTGATGAAGCGGATGGAGCGCAGGTAATCGAGCTCCTCCCGCGTGAAACGCAGCTTACAGAGGTGGTCGATCTGCGCGTTGATCTCTTCGACCATGCCGGGCGTGAAAACGACGCCCTCGTTGCGGCATTTGAAGTAGTACTGTCCGCAAAGGTCGGTGTGCTTGTGGAAGATCACCTGATCCATATTGAATTTGTAAAGGTCGGTGTCAAGCAGAGAGACGACGATGGGTTCGAGTTTCATATCATACGTTCCTTTCATCGGTAATGCGGACTCACTTGCCCTTAACGCGGATACCCGGGTCAAAGGAGGGCATAAGCTTGAGCTTGAACGCGTTCATCTCATGCTTGCGGTCGATTATCTCCTTTTTGGTTATATCCTCGATCACGCCCTCGCGGATGTAGCGGTCAAGCTCGGCGTAGGTGAAGCCGAGGTTGTCCTCGTCGGTCTTTCCGCAAAGCCCGTCGATCGGGACCTTGTCCACGAGTACGTCGGGGAGCCCGAGGAGGCGGCCTATCGCCTTTATCTCCTGCACAGTGAGGTTGGAGCAGGGGCTGAAATCGCCGACGCTGTCGCCGTAACGCGTGGAATAGCCCACCCAGTCTTCTGAGAGGTTGCAGGTGTTTGCCACTCTGCCGTTGTTGCTCTGGGATACTGCGTAAAGCGTCGACATCCTGATCCTCGGCGGCAGGTTCTCGCGGCTCTGCTTTGAAAGCTCGAACGGGATGTTCTTCGTCACCCCGTCGACCGCGTCCTTGACGTTGACGATATAATGACGGATCCCGAGGTGCCCGACGAGCAGCTTCGCCATATCGATATCCGCCTGCTCGCCGTTCGGCATCAGCACGCCGATGACTCTGTCTCTGCCCAGCGCTTCAACGCAGAGCGCGGCGACGACGGAGCTGTCCTTGCCTCCGGAAATGCCGATAACGGCGTTGCAGCCGGGTCCGTTCTTTTCAAAGAAATCACGTATCCACCGCACGCATCCGTTCTTTGTTTTTTCGACGTCAAAAGTATACATTCCGGCACCTCTTTCACGACCGGTCCGCTTGCGTGAACGAGCGCAGCGGCGCGGATCATTGTATTTGATACAATAATAGCACGAATGTGTGAACAAATCAAGGAGAAATGAGAGAACGGGAGTTTGATGAAGACGGGCTTCGCCCTGATTAAGACGGCACGTTGCGCCTAATGAAGCGTTCGCTCCGCTCAACGATGAAGCGGAGTCGCCCGATAGCCTGTTCCTTCCGTTTTCGTTTTCTCGCCGGCGAAGCGTCTTCGTTTCTTCATCAGCCCGCTTGCGGGCGACTTCATTGAAAAAGACGGATCTGCAGTTTTGACAGCTTGATCCGAACTCTCGAAGAATTGAGTGATATATCTCGCTTCGCTCGATGTGATATGTTTGCCTTGCGGCAAACGTGATATTTTTCGCTGACGCGAAAAGTGATATGATATAAATCCGCTTACGCCCGCAGGCATATCACTCGCCGCAGGCGAATATCACGCGCGAAGCGCATATCACAAATCAACGAAGTGGATTTATATCATTGAAAAAGGACTTGCTTCCGCAAGTCCTTTTTCATGGTCCGAGTGGAGATAACGGATTTGACAATACCCAAAATAAAGCCAAGTATTATCGGCACCTGCGCGCATTCTTTCTCCGCTTCGCCGGTTCCGGAAAGATAAATCGCGGCAAAGAACCGAAACCACTTGTCTTTTGTGCGAAAAAATGATAGTATTTAATATGTCAGCATTTTAATTCAGGCAGGTTGAAATATATGAACGGTTTTTGCGAGCGGAAGTTCCGGTCAATGCTTTTGTCGGGGATTTTTACAAAAGCGGTTATGTACATAATGCTCCTCTGCGACAGTATTATCGCAGGGTATTTTGTCGGCAAATCCGGGGTCGCGGCAATCAACGCGATCACGCCCGTTACCGGCGTCGTGACTTTTTTCGGCGATCTCTGTTCGACGGGCGTCGGCATCGTTTTCACCCGGGAGGTCGGAGCGATGAGAAAAAAGCGCGCCGACGAGATCTACGGTCAGGGGCTTATTATCAGCCTTTCCATCGGGCTTTTATCGGCGCTTGCGATCTTTCTGATGCGGGGCGTTTATTTCAATCTGAACGGCGTGGCGGGAGAGATCCGGGAGGAAGCGCTCAAATATTATATGCTGATGCCGATCAACGCCTTACTGACGATCGTGATTTTTTATCTTGAACAGATGGTCTACAGCGACGGCGACGAGCTGTGCAACAACGTCTGCTACGCCTTCCAGATCGGCGGGAATATCGTGTGTTCCGTCGTACTTGCGAAGTTTATGGGGATGACCGGCATCATCCTCGGATCGATCATCGGAAACTCCCTCGGTATCCTCGCCTGCGTCTGGCATTATTTTCGCAAGGGCAACACGCTTCATTTTACGTGGCATCTTTCATTCAGGGACTTTCTTATGACGTCGCGATACAGCATCGTCGATTCCTCGGTCTATCTGTGCTGGGCGCTGATGGACTACGTCCTGATCGGGTTTGTTTCGAGCCGCTACGGAGATCCCGGACTGATAACCCTCGCCGTTGTCGTAAGTCTAATCGAATTCGGCGTCGTGCTTGACGGCGTCGGTATGGCGATGCAGCCGCTGATTGGCACTTATTTCGGGGAAAGGAATCACCGCCTGATAAAACGGGTCATGAAGTCGGGAATAAAGGCGGCATTGATCCAGGGCGCGGCGGCGACGGCGCTGATCTGTATTTTTGCAAAGCAGTTCTGCGGTCTTTTCGGTATCACGGGAGGCGCTGCGCTTGAGCCTTCGGTCGCCGCGGTGCGGATCGTATCGATCGGATTCACCTTTGTCAGCGCCGTGTCGCTGACAACCTCATACTATATGCTGATCGACCGGATCGGGATGGCGACGTGTATAGCCTGTTTGCAGAACGGCGCGCTGTATATGGCGCTTCCCGTCCTCGGAGGTGTGATTTTCGGCATAACAGGCATGTGGGCCGGATTTGTCATAGCTCCGCTTTTGACGCTGATCGCCGCGCTGATTTTCGTATATCTGCGCTTCGGAAAGGACAACTTTCCGTTCCTTTTGAAGGATATGGATTCCGAGATCGTCGTTATGGACGACAAGCTGACTCCAAAGACTTCCGTAAAGCTTTCAGAACAGGTCGGCGATTCCATGCTTTCTCACGGATATCCGAAAGAGGTTTCAAATCGTGCGGCGTTGTTTGTTGAAGAGATCGGTCTGACCGTTCTCGAAAAGAACAAGAAGTCAAAAAAGCAGGTGCTGATCGAGCTGTCGCTCTTTTATGAAGAGGATTCGGTCCTCGTTATTGAGCGTGATTCGGGAAAACTTTTCGACATAACGGATCCGGATCTCGAGATCGCCGGTCTCAGCAGTCTTACTTTGAACGGACTTATGAGGTCGCACACGGAAAAGGCATATCTCGTGACCACCGGATACAACCGGAATATGATCCGTTTCCGCCTTGACGGCGGCGAGGCGGAGGTACGCGGATGAATATTATTATTTATGATTTCGGGACAAGCAGCCTGAAGACCTGCCTGTTTAACGTCGACAACGGCGGGATCGCCCTCGAGGCGTCTTCAAACGCCTCATACGGTCTTTACGTTCTTGAAAACGGCGGCGCCGAACAGGATCCCGGGGAATGGTGGCAGGCGATCTGTAAAACGACAAAAGAGCTCTTTGACAAAACACAGGTCAAGCCCGAAGAGATTTCCGGTATTGCTTTCTGCGCGCAGATGCAGGGGGTCGTCCTCGTCGATGAAAACGGGAAAGCGCTGCGCCGGGCTATG
Source organism: Clostridia bacterium (assembly GCA_017620395.1). NCBI lineage: Bacteria > Bacillati > Bacillota > Clostridia > Clostridia bacterium. The sequence continues at coordinate 27,907 of JAFZQJ010000001.1, forward strand.
AGCTATATGGACTGCAGGGGAGCAAAGGAATTCAACGACTGTATGGGGAAAGGGATCGTCAAGGTATCCGGATGCAGTCTATATAAGCTTCTTCGTAATCTGCGCGTGAATTACGCCGGATCGACAAGCGTCAAAGATCCCGTATGGAAGTATAAGTGGGTCGAAAACAACGAGCCGGAACTCTTCGCCAAGGTCGACAAATGGCTTGACGTAGGCGACTATCTTGTTTCGCGCTGTATCGGTAAGATCATAAGAACGGCGGATTCCGCCTTTGCGACGTTCCTTTACGATACACGCAAGGGCAGGGAGGGCTGGAACAAAGGGCTCTTGAAGATGTATAAGGTCAAACCCGAACACCTTCCCCCAATAATAAACAGCACCGATCTTGCCGGCTCTCTGACCGGAGAGGCGGCGAAAGACCTCGGTCTGAAAGCGGGCACGCCTGTTTTCGGCGGCGGAGGCGACACGACCTTCGTCAACATCGGCGCGGGATGTACGACGCCGGGCGACACGCATATCTACGTCGGGACGTCGGGCTGGGTATCAACTTTTCTTGACTATCAGACGGTCGATATCAACGCCATGATAACCGGTGTTCTGTCGGCAATTCCCGGTTATTTCAACTACTATGCCGAGCTTGAAACGGCGGGCAAGTGCTACGAATGGGTCAAAAACCACCTCGCTTTGGATGAAATCAACGTTTATCTTGAGAAAACCGAGGTTACGGACGATTTCGAAAGCAAGTTCACCAGTCTGTACGACTATATGTCAGCGGAAGCCGGCAAGGTGCCGCCCGGGGCGAACGGCGTGATATTCACCCCCTGGCTTCACGGCAACCGTTGTCCTTTCGAGGATGCAAACGCCGCCGGGATGTTTTTCAACATCAGAATCGACACCGGTAAGCGGGATATGATCCGCGCCGTCCTCGAGGGGATTTGTTATCACCTGCGCTGGCTGCTTGAATGTGAAGCGAAAAAAGTCAAAACCTCCGACACGGTACGATTTGTGGGCGGCGGATCGCTGTCTCCGGTGATTTGTCAGATGCTCGCGGACATTACCGGCAGGACGGTCGAGACCGTGGATAACGCGCAGCAGGTTGGTGCCGTCGGAGCTGCGATAGTCGTTGCGGCGGGGCTTACGGGAGAAAGCGCCGCGGAGCTTTCCCGTCGGATCGTGAAGGCGAACCGCACCTACCTTCCCGATCGGGAAAACGAGGCGGTATATGAGCGCAATTACAAGGTGTTCAAGAATTTATACAAGTCCAACGCCGCGAATTTCAGGCAGCTGAACGCCTGACGGAGCGTAATGCGCGTCGGGTCTCAACACGCCCGGCGGTAAATACCGTCACATTTTATATAAAATGCGGAGGTCATCCATGAACGTATATGATTTTGACGGCACGATCTATTACCCGGATTGCGCCGTGAGCTTTGCCCTTTGGTGCATGAGGCGGCATCCGTCTTTGTGGTTTACTTTTTTCCCAAAGGCGATCAAAAGTATTATAGGTCATAAGCGCGGAAAGGTGCCGCGTTACGTTATGGAGCGCACGTTTTTCAGCTTCCTTTGCAGGGTAGACGACTTCGACGAGCAAATCGAGAAATTCTGGGACAGGCACGAAAAGCGAATCTCCGCCTGGTATCTCGCGCAGAAAAAGCCGGATGATCTTATCATAAGCGCTTCCCCGAAATGCATCATCGAGCCCATAGCAAAAAGGCTCGGCGTAAACTGCGTCGCGACGGAATATGACCGGGAGTTCGGCGTATTTGTGGACAATCTCATGTATGCAAAGGGAAAAGCCGCGTATCTTATCGAGCACGGGTTTCCGGTGGTGGATAATTTCTATTCGGATTCGCTTGCGGATACGCCTCTGGCGCTTTGTGCGGAGAAGGCGCATCTCATCACCGACAAGGCGCGGAAGGTGAACGACTGGCCGGATCTTGATGAAGAGACCCTGGAAAAAGTTCACCGAAAGATTGACACGGGGTGGTCGATACACCTGTGACAAGGCGAGATCAATCAAAACCAATGATATATGGGCTTGAACATAAAGCGAAGGCGCTGATTTTTCAACAAAATCAGCGCCTTTTTTGGTGGGAGAGGATGGATTCGAACCATCGAAGTCATCGACAACAGATTTACAGTCTGCCCCCTTTGGCCACTCGGGAACTCTCCCATATTCAGTTTTGCGCCGTCGGTGAAGACAGCGAAAACTATTATACAGTCGCCGCCGCAAAATGTCAATAGTTAATTTTCAAAATATTTACCTTTCTTTTTGCTCCGCGGGAAGCGCGTGCTAAAAATGCCGTTTTTCCGCGGTTGGTGTTGACATCCGGCCGCCGGAATGCTAATATAAATAAAGAGATTTCACTCACAAACGGAGGAAACAGATATGCATACCAAAAGGATAATAGGCTTCATCCTTTGCATCGCGCTCTGCGCGGCCATGCTCGGAGGCTGCGGAAGCAGCTCCGCTTCGGGCGAAAAAGACGTCGTTACGTTTACTATGGCCGATCCCGGCGGCGACGTGAACATCCACACATCTATTCAGAATAAATACCTGAAGGGCGAGGATTACCTTGCCGCCACGGACTACGCCGTCGGTCAGCTCGAACTGAGCTACCCCGTACCGGTCACGCTCGAATGGACCGTCACCGGCGCCGAGGGTAAGGCGAAGTACACCGTCAACCTCTCCGAAAACGAGGATATGTCCGAAGCAAAGGAGTTCAAGTGCGACTACAACACGCTCCAAATAACCAACCTGAAGATAGGTACGACCTATTACTGGACCGTCACGGCAGTCTTCACCACCGGTAAGGGCGACAGCAAGACGAAGACGACCTATACCTCCGCGCCGCGCAGCTTCACGGTTTCCGCGGACTGTCCGCGTAACCTGCAGGTCGACGGCGTGACCAACTTCCGCGATATGGGCGGTTACGTGACCGAGAGCGGCCGTGTTGTCAAGCAGGGACTTATATTCCGCTGCGGCACGATCAGCGACGGCAATCCTGGCGAAGTCCGCGCCAGAGTTGCCGACGAAGGCAAAAAGACTATGCTCGAGGAGCTCGGCGTCAAGTCCGAACTCGATCTTCGTATGGAGGAGAACGGCGAGAACGGCCAGATAACAAAGAGCGTTCTCGGCAAGAAGGTCAACTATTACAACTGCCCGATGAGCTACTCGGGAGACATTCTCGAGATCAACTCGGAGCAGATCAAGGCGGCGTTCGACGTCTTCGCGGATAAAGACAACTACCCGATATTCTTCCACTGCGCTATAGGCACCGACCGCACCGGCTGCGTGGCGTTCCTGCTCAACGGCCTGCTCGGCGTCAGCGAGGAAGCTCTGTATCGCGACTATATGTTCTCCAACTACGGCCTGATCTGGGGTTCCCGCGACGGCAGTGCGATCACGAACTACATCAACCGCCTGCAGAAGTTCGGCGGCGAACGCCTCAGCGACCGCATCCGTAACTACCTGCTCAGCATCGGCATGACGAACGAACAGCTCGATACCATCGTCGAGATAATGCTCGGCAAATAAGAGATATAACAGACGGCTCCCTCGCGCAAGCGGGGGAGTTTGTCATTCTGAGCGCAGCGAAGAATCTCCGAAGTGAAGAAGAAGCGTTGACAGGCTCCCCTGTGCAAGGGGAGCTGTCTTTTTTGCGGAGCAAAAAAGACTGAGGGGTTGTATCTGCCGCGAAGCGGCAATGCAACACGTCGAAACCGTAATACCACTGACGCAGAGCGTCAATATCATTATCGCGCCAGCGATAATACCGCCGCGCCGCAAAGAACGCGTATCAGTCGTTACATATTGACAAACGCTGATTATGTGCTACAATATGTGTAGCGCATTGCTATGTGTTGTAATAAAGTGCGTACCATATAGGGGGAAAACAGAGTGAGAAGATTTATGTTAAAAAAGGTTATTTCTGCCATTATCGCTGTTATGATGCTGCTTGCGCTGTTGCCGGAAGGTATAATCGCGTCTGCGGCGACGACGGCGGAAGGGTGGTGCGGAGATAATCTGAAATGGACGCTCAGCAATGGCGTTTTGAAAATAACGGGCAGCGGATATATGTGGGATTACGGGGTGGACCAATATATCGGAGATGTGCCAATAACGTCTGCGCCGTGGGGAATGATGGTATTCACCAGCGCTGTAATAGGCAGCGGCGTTAAGAATATCGGCACGTGTGCTTTTACCGGGTGCTACGATATGACCAGTATTTCCGTTCCGAGTTCGGTCGAAGTGATAGACGTTGGAGCGTTTGCGTATTGCTACGGATTGGCAAGTTTCCCTGTGGCGGGCGGTGTTTGGTATATCGGCGACTATGCGTTTGAGTACTGCCAAAACATGGCGAGCTTTCCGTTTACGAGCAATGTCTCATACATCGGGGACGGCGCGTTTTTTGCTTGTTGGAGTATGGCCGGCATCGGTATACCAGATGGCGTGGAAACGTTAGGAGCAGATGCATTTTCCTGTTGTTTCGGGGTTGAAACCATCGCAATTGGCAGCGGCGTCTCAAGAATAGGCGAAAACGCGTTTTACGGATGCAACCCCTCTGTGTTTGCGGTCAATACCAACAATTCTATATATTACAGTAACGGGAACTGCCTTATTGAACGGAAAACGAGAAGGATAATCAGAGGTACAAACACGAGCACTATACCGTCCGATATAAAGATTATCGGCGCCGGTGCTTTTGGTTTGTGCGACGGCTTGACGGTCGTAAGCATCCCGGGAAGCGTGACCACAATTGAGAGTCGGGCGTTCTATGGAGATACGCAGATGACGGATATAACCATTCCCGCGAGTGTGACAAGCATAGCTGTAGATGCGTTTAAATACTACGATGATTTTGAACACATATTGCCTGTAACTCTCCATGTGTATTTTGACTCATATGCAAAAGAGTTTGCAGAGAACAACAACTTTAACTATGCTCTCATAGGAACATCGTCAGGGACTTGCGGCGAAGCCCTGACTTGGACGCTTACAGACGGAGCGCTTGTGATAAGCGGATACGGGCGGATGTATAATTACTTTTTGAACGCGCCGTGGGGGCGCGGCGTGCAAAGCGTAGTTATAAACAACGGAGTTACCGGAATAGGAGAGTGGGCATTTGCTGATTGTTGGGGCTTGACAAGCGTGTCGCTGCCTGATAGCCTGACCAGCATAGGATACTGTGCGTTTTATAATTGCGACAGTTTGACAAGGGTTACGATTCCGAAAAGCGTGACAGATATCTCATATACCGTTTTTACTCATGAGTACTCAAATTTGTCCGGTTTGGTTCTGAGGGTTTACGATGGTTCGTATGCAATGCAGTATGCAATAGATCACTGGATTGAATATGAAATAATTCCCCAATGCGGATTGAACCTCACATGGTCGCTTGTTAATGGCGTTCTTACAATCACTGGCACGGGGGATATGTATGATTACGATTCATTTAGTCCTGCACCATGGAGTAAAGCGGATGTCGTAGAGTTAGTAATCTCCAGAGGCGTGACGAGTATCGGCAACAACGCGTTCGAGAATTGTGTTGGATTAAAAAGAGCCACAATACCCGATAGCGTGACTGACATCGGCTATTGCGCTTTTTCTGGTTGTATTGCTCTTTCCTCAATAAACATTTCCGGCGTCTTGACGCACCTCGGGAGTATGGCGTTTTATAACACTGGTTACAGTAGCAATCCCGGCAATTGGTATAACAACGCGCTGTATATTGCGAATTGGTTATCTGAAACAAATAATCAAATAAACGGAGACGTGAATATCAAAGAAGGAACTATAGGGATCGCCGACGGCGTTTTTTCCGGCAGAATAAGAGTCGAGAGCATTACTATGCCGGACACGGTGCTTTCTATAGGGTTAGAGGCATTCAGCGATTGTGTCGCGTTAGAGAATGTCGAACTTTCAAACAATTTGAAGAGCATTGATAAATACTCTTTTGTGGGTTGCGAAAATCTGTCAGTTCTAAATATCCCGGATAGTGTCAATTATATTGAACGCGGCGCGTTCGAATACTGCCCCAAGTTGATATTGAAGGTTTTAAGAGATTCCTATGCGCATGCGTATGCGGTGGATAACAATCTCAAATATGAGATAATCGAGTATCCAATTTCGAGCATATCGGTATCAAAACTTCCGAATAAGACCGCATATATGGAGCGCAGTGAGGCGCTTGACGTGACCGGCGGCAGGGTAACGCTGTATTATACCAACGGTACATCCAAGACCATCGATATGACGAACGATATGGTCAGCGGTTTTGATAATACCAGAGTAGGATCTCAAACGCTGACCGTGAGTTACGAGGGTAAGACTGCGTTTTTCAGCGTAACTATAACGGCGAGGACTGCTTTGAGAATTGCAGTAACAACGTTGCCTGCGAAGACGAGTTATCTTGAGGGGAAAGACAAGTTGGATGTGGCCGGCGGTAGGATAACGGTATATTATAACAGCGGTCCGAGTGAAGTGCTTGACATGACAGCGGCAATGGTCAGCGGTTTCGATAACAACAAAGTCGGCGATCAGACTCTGACGGTTACCTATAACGGCAAGACGGCGACGTTCAACGTGACTATAGTCGCAAAAACGTTGAAAGGCATCAGCGTAGCGCAACTTCCGAATAAGCTTGAATATTTGATAGACAGCGAGCCGTTTGACGTTACAGGCGGAAAGATTAAACTGATCTATGATAACGGCTCCTCGATAATCACAAGTATGCTGGCGTCGATGGTCAGCGGGTTCGATAATACGATTCTAGGCAGGCAGACGCTGACGGTGACCTATAAAGGTTTTACCGATACGTTTGATGTGTATGTGGTGACGGCTGCCGGAGAGTTAACAAAAGGCGACGCCGACGGTGACGGAGTCGTCACGGTCAACGACGCGCTCTCCGCGCTGCGTATCGCGGCGAAGCTGGTCGAGCCGACCGCCGATGACTTCGCCGTACTCGACATCGACGGCGATGGCGTTATCGCGGTCAACGACGCGCTTGCGATTCTCCGCGTCGCCGCGAAGCTCGTCAATTCGCTGTAAAATGCCTAATCTCTTCTGGCGATTTCTACTGCCAACGGAGGGAAAACATGCATCGCTTTCAGCGGTTCACACCGAATGAAATAAAGCCCGCGGGGTGGCTGAAGCGGCAGCTTCGCATACAGGCGGGCGGCCTCGGCGGTCATCTCGACGAGGTCTGGCGCGACGTGCGCGACAGCGCGTGGATCGGCGGCTCCGCCGAGGGTTGGGAGCGCGTCCCGTATTGGCTGGACGGCTTCATTCCGCTCGCCTTCCTGCTGGAAGACGGGGGAATGATCGCGCGCGCGAAGCGTTATATCGACGCGATCCTCGCTTCGCAGAAGCCGTCCGGCTGGATATGTCCGCATCCGGAGGAGGACGCCGCGGACTACGACTCCTGGGCGATACTGCTCATCTCGAAGGCGCTGACCGTATGGGCGCGGTGCAGCGGCGACGAGCGCGCCGACGCCGCGCTTTACAAGTTGCTGAAAAACCTTTACTCGCTGCTTTCCTCCGGCGAGGTCAAGCTCTTCGACTGGGGCGCTTACCGCTGGTTCGAGGGCTGCGTGGCGATAGAGTATATCTATTCGCGCCGTCCGGAGCCGTGGTTGAAGGAGCTCGCCGCGCTGCTTCGTGAGCAGGGCGTGAAGTGGGCGGAAAAGACGCCGCTGTGGGAAACTCCCGCGGAGGCGTGGAATTACGATACGCATATAGTCAACGTCGCGATGGCGCTGAAGGCGGAGGCGGTCTCGCACGAGCTTCTCGGAGAGGAATACTCCGGCGAAGCCGACCGCTTCCTCGATATCCTCGACCGCTTCAACGGCACGCCTGCCGGCGTTTTCACCGGCGACGAGATCCTTTCGGGCTTGAGCCCGATACAGGGCACGGAGCTCTGCGCCGTAGCGGAGCTGATGTATTCCTGCGAGCAGCTTTACGCCCGCACGGGCGCGGAGAAGTGGGCGGAACGCCTCGAGCTTATCGCCTTCAACGCGTTCCCGGCGGCGTTCAGCGACGATATGTGGGCGCACCAGTACGATCAGCAGAGCAACCAGATCGCCTGCGAGAGATTCCCGGGCAGACCGGTGTTCCGCACCAACAACTGCGAGGCGCACCTTTTCGGGCTGGAGCCGAACTACGGCTGCTGCACGGCGAATTTCGGGCAGGGCTGGCCGAAGCTCGCGCTTTCGGCGTTCATGCGCGGCGAAGGCGAGGTCGTCAGCGCCGTTCCGGTCCCGTCGCGGCTTGATTGCGATAGCTGCCGTATAGAGCTTGAAACCGACTATCCGTTCAATACGGAGTTCGTTTACACGGTTGAGGCGAAGGCGCCCTTCGCGCTCGCGCTGCGCGCGCCGTCATACGCCGGGGCGGCGTTCGTCGGCGGCGCGGCCGTGACGCCGGAGGCGGACGGGCTTTTCCGCGTCCGCTTCGCCGCGGGAGAAAGGCGCGTTCTGCGCGTGCGGTGGGAGGTCGGAACGGAGCTGCTGCGCCGTCCGCACGGGCTCGTCAGCGTGAAGCGCGGGCCGCTTGTCTTCGCGCTGCCGATAGCTTACGAAAAGCGCATGCGCGAATACGAGCGCGACGGCGTCGAGCGGAAATACCCCTACTGCGACTACGAATACATACCGAAAAGCGAGTGGCGGTACGCGCTCGCGTACGGATTTGAGGCCGACTTCCGCGGCGTCGGCGAAACGCCGTTTTCGTCCGCGCGCCCGCCTGTGGCGCTGAAAGCGAAGGCGCGGCGCATCGACTGGGGCTTCGAGGAGGGCTACACCTCAGTCTGCGCGAAGGAGCCGCGCTCCCGCGTCCCCTTCGGCGAAGCCGTTCCCGTCGAGCTTTGGCCTTACGGCTGCGCGAAGCTCCGCGTCACCGAGCTGCCGCCGCTTGAATAAACGTGCACGCCCCAAGGGCGCGCAAATTAGGGATAAGTCGGGTTTTGAACGGCTGTTTCCCGCCCATGCTTCACAAAAAACAGCGGTCATACATCAAGTATGACCGCTGTTTTGTTGTTTTGCCTGAACGATAAACATCTCGTTCAAAACTGCT
>JAFZQJ010000002.1 GCA_017620395.1 Clostridia bacterium
AAAGTTCCGCGCCGCCGTCGTGAAATACCTCGTTCCCGTCGCGGACGGCATCTACCGCGAGCAGGCGAAGCGTCTGGGCAAGGAATACCCCCTGAGCTTCTCCGACGCCGCGCTGCAGTTCCGTTCCGGCAACCCCAAGCCGTTCGGCACGCCCGAACAGATACTCGAGCACGGCAGAGAGTTCTATGACGAGCTTTCTCCCGAAACGAGCGAGTTCTTCCGCACCATGCTCGATAACGAGCTGCTCGACGTGCTTTCCAAGGAAGGCAAGCGCGGAGGCGGCTACTGCACGACCTTCTACGATTACGAAGTACCCTTCATCTTCGCCAACTTCAACGGCACGAGCGGCGACGTCGAGACAGTTACGCACGAGGCCGGCCACGCCTTCGCGGACTGGATGAGCCGCAAGCGCGTTCCGATGGAGACGATCTGGCCTTCGATGGAAAGCTGCGAGGTGCACTCCATGTCGATGGAGTTCTTCGCGTGGCCGTGGGCGGAGGGCTTCTTCGGTGAAGAAACACGCAAGTTCTACTACTCCCACCTCGCCGGCGCGATCTGCTTTATCCCCTACGGCACGATGGTCGACCACTTCCAGCACGTCGTTTACGAGAAGCCGGATATGACTCCCGCCGAACGCCACGCTGTCTGGAAGGAGCTGCTCGGCGTCTATATGCCGTGGATGCGCCTTGACGGCGATATCCCCTTCTATTCCGAGGGCGAGGGCTGGCAGCGTCAGCACCACATCTATTCCTCTCCCTTCTATTACATCGACTACTGCCTCGCGCAGACCGTCGCCCTTGAGTTCTGGGCGATGATACAGAAGGACCTGAAGAACGCGTGGAAGCACTATATGGCTTACACCGTACAGGGCGGCAGCCGCACCTTCACCGAGCTGCTGAAAAACGCCGGCCTCGCCACACCCTTCGACGAAAGCTGCCTGCGCGGCGTATGCGCGGACGCCAACGCCTGGCTCGAAGGCTACGACATGACGGGAATCGAATAATTCCCGCTGACTGCTGATATGTACGAAGAAGAAAACGAAAACACCGGCCTGTTTCCCGAACCCCCGGAGCATCCCGCTCAGCAGGCTAAAAAGAAAAAAGGCAGACGCGCTTATCTCGACGATATCCACCGCACCGCGGACGGCAAGTACGTCTACACCGGTCAGTGCTACGAATACGACGAGGCAATAAACACGCGCGGTTCCGTGCTGCTGCGGCTGTGGCTTCTTATGCTGCCCGCACTCGCCGCCTGCGTCGGCAGCGGCTTGTTCACCACGCCCTTCATGAGGGACACGTGGTACACGATAGGCCCGTTCGGCTTCGAGTTCGTATTCGTCGGCACGGTCGTCTGGGCGGTCGGCAGGATAACCGCGAACGGAAGCATCCTGCGCGAGTACGTGCGCAAACAGACCTTCGGGTCGCTGCCCGCGAGGTGCTGGCTCGCGGTCGGATTCGCGGGCGTCGGGATCATTGGCGGCGTCGTCTTTATGCTCGTTCACGGCACCGGCGTAACGCTGCAGTCCGGAGAGGTCGTCGACCAGACGTTCCGCTGCGTCGCTTACCTTTGCCTGAAGGCGGCGGTGATCGTTTCCTGCGCTCTGCTGGCGCTTTACGCGCCCAAAGTCGCATGGAAAGAGACGGCCGAAAAGGTGTAAAACCGTCGTTTTTTGCAAAAAATCTAAATTTCCTCTTCCATTTTTGTAACAAGTGTGTTATAATATCAAAAATATTGTGTGAGTATTGGTAGTGTACCCGTGGCGAAAAACGCGGGAATACTGCCTGAAAAGCGCATTTACAGAGGCTTTAGCCGGCTTGTACGCTTTCGGCTTCTCGGCTTTAACGCGAAAAAGCGCCGGCGCTTTTCGCCCCCTTTCAACCGTTTATTTGCGGGACAGTTCCCGTTTATAAAATTCATTAGGAGGAAAAACAATGAAAAGCACAAAGAAAATCCTTGCACTGCTGCTTGCTGCGGTTATGTGCATGGGCCTGTTCGTCGGATGCGGCGAAGGCGGCAACGAAGCGAAGGACGACACTCCGCTCGTAGTCGGTTATTCTCCCTTCTCCGGCAAGTTCAGCCCGTTCTTCTCCGAGACGGCCTATGACCAGGACGTCCAGGCTATGACTCAGCTCGGCCTGCTGACTTCCGATCGTACCGGCGCTGTCATCGAGAAGGGCATCGACGGCACCACGGTCGCCTACAACGGTAAGGATTACACTTACTACGGCCCCGCTGACCTGACCATCGATCAGAAGGCTGACGGCACCGTCGACTACAGCTTCAAGCTCCGCGAGGACCTCAAGTTCTCCGACGGCGAAAAGCTCACCATCGACGACGTCATTTTCACGATGTACACCTACGCCGATCCTACCTATGACGGCTCCACCACCTTCTTCGCGCTGCCGATTAAGGGCATGGCCGAGTACCGTTCCGGCATGGATTCCCGCGGAAACGTCATCTTCGCGGCCGGCTCCGAAGGCTACGTTGCCAACGACCTCTACACTGAGGAACAGTACAACACCTTCTGGGATTACTACAACAACAAGGCGGGCGCCGATTTCGCGAAGGAAATCTGCGACTACTGCATCAGCAAGGGCTACAACGCTTCCACTGATTCCGTTGCCGCCTGCGCCGCCAACTGGGGCTACGAGCTTGCCGAAGACGCTGACTATCAGGCGTTCTGGGAAGCCATCGTTGCCGCTTATCCGACCGTTGACGAAGCCGTCGCCACCGAGACCGCCGGCTCCGACCTCACTCAGCTGACCATCGCCGCCCTTCAGGGCGAATACCTCAACGGTGTTCAGACCGGCGAATCCGCCGCCAGCATCGAAGGCATCAAGAAGACCGGCGACTACAGCATGACCGTTACCCTGACCGAAGTCGACGCCACCGCCATTTATCAGTTCACCATGGCGGTCACTCCTCTCCACTACTATGGCGACAAGGCCAAGTACGACTATGACAACAACAAGTTCGGCTTCGACAAGGGCGACCTCTCCATCGCCAGATCGAAGATCTCCGAGCCCATGGGCGCCGGCGCGTATAAGTTCATCAAGTACGAAGACGGCGTTGTCTACTTCGAAGCCAACGAGAATTACTACCGCGGCGTTCCGAAGACCAAGCTCATCAACTTCAAGCAGTGCCTGACCGACGACGATAAGCTCAACGGCGTCACCACCGGCACCATCGACATCACCGATCCTTCCTTCTCCACCGACACCATCACCGCCATCGAGAAGGCCAACAGCAACGGCGAACTCACCGGCGACAAGATCGCTACCAACACCGTTGACAACCTCGGCTACGGCTACATCGGCATGTGCGCGAAGGTCATGAACGTCGGCGGCGACCCCGCTTCCGATGCTTCCAAGAACCTCCGCAAGGCGTTCGGCACCATCTTCTCCGTCTATCGTGACGTCGCTATCGACTCCTACTACGGAGACAGAGCTTCCGTCATCAACTACCCGATCTCCAACACGTCCTGGGCTGCTCCTCAGTCCACCGACGACGGTTACAAGGTCGCGTTCTCCGTTGACAAGGACGGCAAGGACATCTACACCTCCGACATGACCGCGGAACAGAAGTACGCTGCCGCTCAGACCGCTGCCCTCGGCTTCCTCGAAGCTGCCGGCTACACCGTCGCTGACGGCAAGGTCACCGCTGCTCCGGAAGGCGCCTCCCTCGAGTACACCGCCTGGATCCCGGCTGACGGCTCGGGCGACCATCCTTCCTTCATGATCCTGACCGAAGCGAAGAAGGCCTTTGAAGCGATCGGCATCAACCTCATCATCAAGGACCTCACCAATTCCTCCGACCTCTGGACCGCTCTTGAGGCTCAGGAAGTCGCCATCTGGTGCGCCGCCTGGGGCGCCAGCGTCGATCCGGATATGTATCAGATCTACTTCTCCGGCGACGAAGCGACCGGCAAGAAGGCCGGCGGCTCCAACTACATGTACGCCATCAACGATCCTCAGCTGAACAAGCTCATCCTTGACGGCAGAGCCTCCACCGATCAGGCCTACAGAAAGGGCATCTACAAGTCCGCCCTCGACGTCGTTATCGACTGGGCCGTTGAGATCCCCGTCTATCAGCGCCAGAACGCCATCATCTTCAGCGCTGAGCGCGTCGATCTCGACACCGTCACTCCCGACATCACCACCTTCTACGGCTGGATGATGGAGATTGAGAACACCACCCTGAAATAATCAGGAAGGTTGACTCGAACACTGCAACCTGCGTTGTAGTTAGGTACCTGCCCCGCGGTCTTTTGACCGCGGGGCAGGTCGACTGCTTTTCGGACAGGCATTTCGCATTCCTTGTAAAGCGGAGTTTCTGTCCGAAAAACAGTAACACGCCCCCGTTCCGTTACGTTTCGGCACGGGAGCGCGTTGCGTTATTCAAATCCCGATCGGAGGAATGATCTGTGCGAAAATTCATCATTAAGAGACTGCTGTTATCGGTGGTGATCTTATTCTTTGTCGCGCTCATTATCTACGCTCTCATGCGCTGTCTGCCGACCTCTTATATAGAGTCGATAGCAAGGCAGAAATCCATGCAGCCGGGCTCAAAGAGCTTTGACGAGTGGATGCAGCAGCTTTCCGCCACCTACGGTATGGACAAGGGCATAATCGCCGGCTTCTTCGGCTGGCTCGGTAAGGCGCTCACCGGAAACTTCGGCGACAGCTGGTTTTACACCGAGCCCGTCCTTCAGGTATTCAACCGCACCGTGTGGCTCTCGTTCATTATGGGCGGCATAGCGTTTATACTTGAGATACTTATCGCGATACCTCTCGGAATAATCGCCGCTACCAAGCAGTACTCGAAGACCGACTACACAGTATCGGTAATAGCGTTGGCAGGTATTTCACTACCGACGTTCTTCTTTGCGTCCCTGTTGAAGCTGTTATTCTCCGTCAAACTCGGCTGGTTCGAGTTGTTCGGACTCGTAGGGCGCGACCATCAGCAGCTGTCGGCATTCGGGCAATTCCTGGATAAAGCGCACCACCTCGTCTTACCTATCATTACGCTCGTCGTTATCAGCATAGGCGGACTGATGCGCTATACCCGCACGAATATGCTCGAAGTCCTGAACGCCGACTATATCCGCACCGCCCGCGCTAAGGGCGTCAGCGAGCATAAGGTCATTTACAAGCACGCGTTCCGCAACACGCTGATACCGCTGGTAACGATCATCGGCGGCTCGCTGCCCGGCCTTTTCTCCGGCGCGCTGATCACCGAAACGCTTTATTCCATCCCCGGCATCGGATACACCTCCTATCACGCGATGGTAGGCGGCGATATCCCCTTCTCCATGTTCTATCTGTCCTTCCTCGCGGTGCTGACCCTCGTGGGCAACCTCATCGCAGACATTCTGTACGCCGTGGTCGATCCGCGCGTACGTATATCGTGAGAAAGGGGGCGGAATAAATGAGCAAAAAAGAAGCAAAGAAAAACAAGCTGAACTCCGCTTCCGAAAACAAGAACGAGCAGCAGTATTCGCTTAACGACGACCGCCGCGTAAAGGTCCTCTCCCCCGGCGCTCTCGTCGCAAAGCGCTTTTTCCGCAACCGTATGGCGATGGTCGGACTCTTCATCCTCATCGCGATGTTCGCCTTCTCCTTCATAGGCGGACTCATCTCCCCCTACACAGAAGACCAGCTCTTCTACCGCGAGGACATTCTCGAAAAGGAATACGCCAGCGCGATACAGAACACGGACTTCCGCTATCTGACCGCCGACGGTCAGACTTTCCCCTCCGTCGTACAGGCCAAGATGATCCTCGCGGTCAATCAGAATCAGCCCACTTGCGAATACGACGGAATAACCTACAACGTCACTAAAGAAGGCGAAGACCTCTATTCGGTCTCGCTGACCGACGGCACGCTTATCGGTATCGGATACAAGGACATCTTCAACGCCAACACCTCCGACAAGCTCCCCTTCGGGCTCGTATTTGAAGCGCTGAAGGCGTATACCAACGAACTCGATTCTTTCATCTACGAAAACGCCGAATACGCTATCGACATCGACGGCACCGTTTCAAACGCAGAAGGCGAGCTCGGCTATATCAGCCGCTACTTCGTGCAGGCGCTGATGCCGGACGTCTTCCTCACCCGCGAGTTCAAGGAAGACCTCTACGAAGCGCTCGAAAAGGGCGAAGATGAGTTCCACTTCAAAGACGCCGACGGCACCGACTACGACTACAGGATCTCCTTCAACGCCGCTTCCAAGAAATACACCATCAAGCAGGGCACCGAGTCCCGCGTTTACGACACATACGCCTCCCCGAGCAGCAAGCACTGGCTCGGCACCGACCGCAACGGTATGGATATGCTCACGCGACTGATGTACGGCGGACGCGTTTCTCTGATGATCGGCTTCATAGTCGAGTTCATCGCCACCGTGCTCGGCGTTATCATGGGCGGTATTTCCGGATACTTCGGCGGCTGGGTGGATAACCTTATAATGCGTATCGTCGATATCTTCTACTGCATACCTTCGATGCCCATAATCATCATCCTCGGCGCCGCGATGGACGCCATGAGCGTCGATCCGAAGCTGAGAATGATCTATCTGATGCTTATCCTCGGCTTCCTCGGCTGGCCCAGTCTCGCGCGTATGGTCCGCGGACAGATCCTCTCGCTGCGCGAGCAGGAGTTCATGACCGCTACCGAAGCCTGTGGCGTCAGAGTTTCGCGCAGGATCTACAAGCACCTTATTCCGAACGTCATCCCGCAGCTCATCGTCTCCTGCACGATGGGCCTCGGCAGCACGATAATCACGGAGGCCACCCTCTCCTTCCTCGGATTGGGCGTCAGGTTCCCGTTCGCCTCCTGGGGCAACATAATCAACGACGTCAACAACACCTTCGTTCTGACGAACTACTGGTTCATCTGGATCCCCGCGGGCGTGCTCCTGCTGGTAACGGTTCTGGCGTTCAACATCGTCGGCGACGGTCTGCGCGACGCGTTCGACCCGAAGATGAAGCGCTGAGGAGGTTGTTGAAATGGCTAAGAAAAGAAACGACGGATATCTTTCCGCAAAGGAATCCCGCGCTATATCCCGCGCGAACCGCAAGATAACCAACGCGCTGGAAAAGCGCTATAAGCGCAAGAACGTGCCGGAGGAGGAATACCTCACTCAGATGCACGATCCCGCCAACTCGCTCGAGATCGAGAACCTCCACACCCACTTCTTCACCGACGTCGGCACCGTCAAGGCGGTCGACGGCATCACCTTCGAAGTTCCCGCCGGCAAGACCGTCGGCGTCGTGGGCGAATCCGGCTGCGGCAAGTCGGTCACGAGCCTTTCGATCATGCAGCTGCTCCAGCGCCCGCAGGGACAGATCGTCGAAGGCGAGATCCGCCTCAACCTCGGCGAAAAGGCCTACGACATCACTAAGACGCCCATCGAGGCGATGCAGAAGCTCCGCGGCAACTATATCTCCATGATATTCCAGGAGCCCATGACGAGCCTTAACCCCGTCTTCCGCATCGGCGACCAGGTCAACGAGGTCATCGAGCTGCACGAAGGCAAGGATATGAAGGAAGAGGACATCAAGGCGCGTACGATAAGCCTGCTCGAGATGGTCGGTATCGCCAACAGCGAGGGCGTTTACAAGATGTATCCGCACGAGCTCTCCGGCGGTATGCGCCAGCGCGTCATGATCGCCATGGCGCTCGCCTGCAATCCGAAGCTCATCATCGCCGACGAGCCTACGACCGCGCTTGACGTTACGATTCAGGCGCAGATCCTCGACCTGCTCCGTCAGCTGAAGGACAAGATCAACTCCTCGATAATGCTCATCACGCACGACCTCGGCGTCATCGCCGAAATGGCTGACTACGTCGTCGTTATGTACGCCGGCAAGGTCGTCGAGAAGGGCACCGCGGAGGACATCTTCCTGCACCCCTCTCACCCCTATACGATAGGACTTATGGCCTCCAAGCCGGTCGTCGGCAAGAAGGTCGAGAAGCTCTACTCCATACCCGGCAAGGTACCGAACCCGGTCAACATGCCGAACTACTGCTACTTCAAGGACCGCTGCGAAATGCAGGTCGACGCCTGCGGCGGCGAATACCCCTGCGAGATCAGCCTCTCCGACACCCACAAGGTCAGCTGCTATCGCTACTATGACAAAAAGGAGGGCGAAGATAATGGCGAAAGATAAGAAGCTCGAACAGAATGCCGAACAGGTCGTCGAGCAGCCCTCGCCCGAAATCGTTACCCCCGAGGAACAGCTCGTTCCCGTTCAGTACGACCCGCAGTATATACTGATGGTCAACGGCCTGAAAAAGCACTTCCCCATCAAGGGCGGAATGTTCTCCAAAACGGTCGGCTACGTCAAGGCGGTCGACGGCGTCACCTTCAATCTGAAGCGCGGCACCACGATGGGCCTCGTCGGCGAATCCGGTTGCGGCAAGACCACCACCGGACGCGTTATCCTGCGTCTTTCCGGCGAAAAGACCGCCGGTCAGGTGCTTTTCAACGGCCAGGAGGTCTACGACCTCTCGCCGAAGGAAATGCGCCCGCTGCGCACGAAGATGCAGATCATCTTCCAGGACCCCTTCTCCTCCCTCTCTCCCCGACTCCCCGTCGGCGAGATAATCGGCGAAGCCGTCCGCGAACACAACCTCGTCAGCAGAGAAGAGTTTGACGACTATATCGATCAGGTCATGGATAACTGCGGCCTGCAGCCCTTCCACAAGGACCGCTACCCGCACGAGTTCTCCGGCGGACAGCGCCAGCGTATCTGCATCGCCCGCGCTCTCGCGCTGAACCCCGAGTTCGTCGTCTGCGACGAGCCGGTTTCCGCGCTTGACGTTTCCATTCAGGCTCAGATAATCAACCTGCTCGCCGAGCTCCAGGATAAGTATAAGCTGACCTACCTTTTCATTTCCCACGACCTCTCCGTCGTCGAGCACATCTCCGACACAGTCGGCGTCATGTACCTCGGCAACCTGGTCGAATACGGCTCCACAGAAGACATCTTCCGCAATCCGCTGCATCCGTACACGAAGGCGCTGTTCTCCGCGATACCGGTGCCGGATCCGACGGTCAAGATGAAGCGCATCGTGCTGGAGGGCTCCATCCCCTCCCCTGCGAATCCGCCTTCCGGCTGCAAGTTCCACACCCGCTGCGAGCACTGCACGCAGCGCTGCAAGGAGGAGGTTCCGCAGCAGCGTGAGATCGAGCCCGGTCATTACGTTGTCTGCCACCTTTACGATCAATGAGCAAGCGCAGAGAATACGCCGATGACGACGGCAGACGCATCGCAGATATGAGCGGCGTCGAGCGTCCGAATCTGCTGACCGTCCGCACTCCGCCGAAGCAGGAGCGCGCGGACGCCGAAGGCGAAGAAACCGCGCCGAAGAAGCCGGTTTGGGAAAACCCCGCCGCTTCGATGCCGAAGGACGACCGCAAGGCGTTCATCTGGGGCGCGTTAAGCGCGGGACTGCTGATAGGTCTCGCGTTCCTCGCCGGCCTCGGCCTCGTGATACTGCTGATAACGCTGCTTAAATAGCATAAAAGAACAACCGCCACAGGCGGTTGTTCTTTTATCTGTTGACCGAAACTGAACTTACGCGAGCTTCGCGGCAATTCGCAGCACGAGCAGCGCGTCGTTGACAGTTATATCACAGTCATCATCCATATCTCCGGCTAAAATCATTTCGGGGGTGGCTTCTTTGAGCCGCGCCGCCACTCTCAAAACCGCCAGCGCGTCGGCGACGGTGACCTCGCCGTCTCTGTCTATATCCCCCGACATACCAGAACCGTATGTATCATCAATGATATAATACGGTATATCATTCTCGACTGCGTACTCGTGTGAATAGGTGTTCTCGTAAACACACATCACTAATTCGGGAGAATACTCAAACGCCTTTTCGGCGATATAGTTTACGCTTTTCGGGAAAAAAACCGTTTTCAGACTCGAACACCGGAAAAAAGTGTTCACTACCACCTGTTCCACGCCCTCGGCGAGAACGACGGTTTCAAGATTAGTACAGCCATCGAAGGCACTGAATAAATATTTGACAGACCCCTTAATAACGACGCTTTTCAGATTTCTACATCCTCCGAAAACCGACGACTCAAAACGCGTAACACTTTCAGGGACAACTATGCTTTCAAGCCCGACGCGCCCACCGAACGCATTGCTGTATATTCTGATAACGCTGCCGTCGTCAGGAATAACACTATTCCCTGTCCCTGCAACCAGCGTTCCAGTTGCAGTCTCTATTAAACAATTCCCGCTGCTGTGATAGACCTCGTTCCCCTCGGCAACGGTAATGGTCTCCAAACTTTCACAACCGACAAATGCCCCATCCTCATTCGTTACGCTTGCCGGAATGTATATGCTCTTCAGACTCGTGCAAAAAAGGAAGGTTTCATGAAGAGGCGCCTCTATTCCGTCCGGTATATTCGCACTTTCAAGCTTATAGCAATAAGCAAAAGCTCCCGGCCCGATCGCAGTTACAGTATCAGGCACCTTGATATCTTTTAACGCACAATTATAGAATGCACCCATGCCGATAGTCTTCAAACCATCAGGCAGTGAAACCTCTTCCAGATCTATACACTTCATAAAAGCATGCTTCTCTATTGTTTCAACTCCCGCGGGAACAGTGATACTCGTTATGCCGCTGATCTCATAAAACGCGCAATCAGCTATCGAAACAACGCTCCCGTTATCGGGAATAACTGTATTTTTCGATCCGGCAATCAATCTGTGAGCATTAAGATCGACGAGACAGTTCCCCTCTGAACTGAAAGAGGTATTACCTTCGGCGACAGTAATGCTTTCCAATCCGGCGCAGCTGATAAGCACCCTGTCGCCGATACTCGTAACGCTCTGAGGAAAAGATATACTTTTGAGCTTATAACAGTTGATGAACGCACCCTCTCCTATACGTTCCACACCTTCGGGTATTACAATACTTTCCAAACGCCAGCTATATGCGAAAGCAAAATTACCTATGCTTTTAACGCCGCTTCCGATAACGACCTCTTTATACTCCTCACGCACCCACGGAGCAAGATAATAATGCTCTTCAAAATCACTCATTTCTCCTTCACCACTTATGGTAAGGACGCCGTTTTCCACACTCCACGTCAAATTCTCGCCGCAAGTATCGCATATAGTGATCGAGCCGATAACGTCGTCACCGTCGGCGGCAACCGCTGAAAAAACGGATATCCCAAGCAATATCGCCGCTGCTATGAATAATGACAGAAGCCTTGTTATAGTTTTCATAAGTAATCCTCCTTCGGAGTTACACAGCATATCGTTCCGTATCTTCAACCTTGCACGCTAAACGACACAATAGTATTGATAAACGTTATCCGCGTCCAAATCCTTATCAGGATAATGACTCACGTCGAAAACAACGCATATCGCGTTGCCCCATTCCTCGTAATGTACGCTGTCAACAAAGTATATCCCGTCCGGATCGTTATTTTTCAACTCAACGAGCTTCGCCAAAAGCTTATTGACCGCTATATCTATTTTTTCGCGAGGCAGCTGCTGAGCGGACTTTTTCACCTCAAGATTCAGTAACCTGCCCACCGTATCGACGCAGACATCGACCTCGCCTTCATCGACAGTCAATGTAACGTAATACTCATTTTCCGAAGACCTGACCGAAGAGCTGGCGCTTTCCAATCCGTCAAACGTGACGTCCGTCTTCAGCGCCGCGCTTTTTGCCAATACGGTCCCGACTATTCCAGACATATCCATATTATCCACGAGCGTTAAGTCGTCCGGATTACCGAGCGACTGATAGTTTTCCGATTCGAAACACATCAATTCTTCTGAGCCCTCGTATTTCATAATAGTGTCGCCTTTGGCGTCCACATACTGATCAACAATGTAATAACCGCCGTTGCCATCGAGATCCATACCAGCGGATTTTCTGATAATAGTTGAATTCAGATAATTAAACCTTTTGTTTTCTCCGTTTATCCGATACATTACCGCGGGCATATCATCTTTAATAAACACACCGCTTTCGCCCGAAGGAGCGCCTAATTCAAAGTTCCCGCTACCGTAAATTTTATCCGGATCAAAAGGATAATCGGTTTTATTATTATCGTCTGGCTCGGCCGGCGTTTCGTGCGAAGTCTGCCCGCCGCTCTCGCCTTCGCTCGGGTTGGCGCTGCCTTGAGACGAATAAACGCTGCGCGGCGGTTTTGCGCCGCTGTTTGAGGTCTGCTCCGCTTCCGAGTCCGGCTCGGAAGCGAAGTTACCCTCCGGCTCACTGCTGCCGGAGTCGCTTTCGGATGAGGGTGTTACCTCCGGAACGTCGCTCTCAGCGCTCGAGGAAGGCGGGGCGAGGTTATCGCTGCGGAACACTCCCAGCTTATACATCGCGAAGGGTGCGGCGGCGACAATGACGAACACCGCCGCGGCGGCGACCCATT
This sequence comes from Clostridia bacterium, assembly GCA_017620395.1. Classification (NCBI taxonomy): domain Bacteria; kingdom Bacillati; phylum Bacillota; class Clostridia; species Clostridia bacterium. The sequence continues at coordinate 12,424 of JAFZQJ010000002.1, forward strand.
TTACCCACGGTCTGTTTGCGAAGGCGGTAACGGGGGCGGCCTTTACCGTTTCAGGCGTCGCGGCAAGCGCGGCTTCGATGATATCGTCGTCTATATTCGTTATCGCGTTATTGAGCTTGCCCGGTCCATCGCAGTCGAAAGCCGATCCGATCAGCCCGTCGTCGATTTTGTTCATGGCGTTGAAGAGTTTTTCGGCTTTGTCGCTCATATCGTTATCCCCTCCTTTTCAAGCGCGGAGCGCAGGCTTCGCCGCAGGCGCAGCATTTTTTGCGCCAGTCTGTTCGGCGTTATGCCCCATTCATCCGCGAGTTTGTTCAGCGGCTCGCCCTGCCAGTAGCGGCGGACGAACAGCGCGCGGTCGAGCTCCTGCTGCGCCTTCAGCCATCTGCTGACGGCGGCGGCAATCTCGGCTTCATCGGCGGCGGATTCCACGTTTCCGGATGCGGGAACGCACTCCTCCAGCTCGTCGAGCAGAAACTCAAAGCCGCCGCGCTTCTGCGCGTGTTCCCTGTTCCACGCGTTTATCGCAAGGTTACGCGTCACCTTGCCGATCCACGCGCGGAGCAGCTTCGGACGCTCGGGCGGGATTGACTCCCACGCGCGGTGAAGCGCGTCGCTGACGCACTCTTCGGCATCCTCGCGGACGGAAAGGACGTTGAACGCCACGGTGTAGCAGAACGCGCCGTATTTCTCGTTCAGCTGCGTTATCGCGGTCTCGTCGCGCTGCCAGAACAGCTCGACGATGCGCTCGTCATCCATAGCTTCGCTCCTTCGGAATGGCCTTTCAATGATAATGACAGTTTTTTCTTCGGGATATTACGCCCGTTTGGAAAAAAGCCGGTAACAGTTTGTATAATTATTGACATAATCCGCGTTTTCGATTATAATTAAAGCAGAGGTGAAAGAAATGAAAAAGATAAAAATCATTGCGCTCATCCTTGCATTATTCGTAGCGGTCGCGGCGCTCACGGCGTGCGGCGGCGAGAAAGAAACCCCGAACGGCAGCACTCCCGAATATTCCGTCGACTCCGGCTCGCAGAACGGCTCCGAGAACAACGGCTCCGAACCCGATAACGGCTCGGAAGACAACGGTTCCGAAGACGCCGGTTCGGAGGATAACGGTTCCGAAGAGAACAGGGACTCCGGCAGTTCCGGCGACGCTTCCGGCGTTGCGGCGGCCGCGCTCAAGCTCGCCAACGAGCTGATCGGCACGGAGTATAAGTCCGGCGGCGTCGGCCCCGATACCTTCGACAACTCCGGTTTCGTCTATTACATCTTCAACAAGAGCGGCTACAAGATGCCCCGCCGTATCCCCGATATGGCTAAGGAAGGCAAAGAAGTCGGCCGCGACGGCCTTCAGGCGGGCGACGTGCTCATCTTCGAGAATGAGATAGGCGGCGGCCCCGCGTTCGTCGCGATCTGCGCCGGAAACGACCAGTTCATCTCCTGCAACAGATCCGACCGCCCGACCGCGTTGCAGAAGTTCAGCAACTATTACGAGCAGAGATTCATCTGCGGCAGAAGGATCGGCTGATCCCCTCGATTCAATGTTATCACATTTGCGTTCGACAGTCAACGCCGATAAAAAAAGCCCCGCACCAAAGGGCGCGCAAATTAGGGATAAGTCGGGTTTTGAACGGCTGTTTCCCGCCCATGCTTCACAAAAAACAGCGGTCATACATCAAGTATGACCGCTGTTTTGTTGTTTTGCCTGAACGATAAACATCTCGTTCAAAACT
>JAFZQJ010000003.1 GCA_017620395.1 Clostridia bacterium
CGGCGGTCTTGCCGACGCCCGGCTCGCCGATCAGGCAGGGGTTGTTCTTCGTGCGGCGGGAGAGGATCTGCGTGATACGCTCGATCTCCTCCTCCCTGCCGATGACGGGGTCGATCTTGCCCTGCGCCGCGAGCGCGGTAAGGTCGCGGCTGTACTTTTTCAGCGCGTCGCCCTTAGCCTTGCGGCCGCCGCCCTCGGGCTCGTCCTCCCCGGCCTCCTCCTCGTACGCCTCGCGGCATTCGGAAAGCAGCTCCTCCATAACGGCGCTGACGTTTCCGCAAAGCTCGCTGATGATGCGGCATCCGATGTTGTTATTCTCTTCGATTATCGCTATGAGCAGGTGCTCGGCGCCGATGAGCTGCTTGCCCATACGGTTCGCCTCCGCGAGCGAAAGCTCGACGATGCGCTTGGTGCGCGGAGTCAGCTCCGCGTTGACCACCTGCGCAGGATCGCCCCTGCCGATGGCGGCTTCTATCTTTTCCCGTACGGCGTCTTCGGTGACGCCGTTGTTCTCAAGCACCTTCGCGGCGACGGAGCCGCCCTCGCGGAGCAGTCCGAGCAGCAGGTGCTCGCTGCCTATATAAGCGTGTCCGAGCTCCTTCGCGGCCTGCACGCTCAGTTCAAGCGCCTTTGACGCTTCTTCCGTAAATCTTCTGTTATACATAAGTCATTCCTCCTTTTCGGCCTTCGGGAAACCGCGCTTACGCGTTCTTTCCGCGCAGCACGTCCCTGATGCGCGCCGCCTCCTCGAAGTTTTCATCGGCGACGGCTTTTTTCAGCTGCGCCTCGAGTTCCTCGCGCGAAGGCGTTTCGTTCTTCGGCGGTTCCTCGCCGGGCTCGCGCTTCGGCTTCGGCAGCGGCATGCCGCCGAAGACGCTGTAGCATTCGCCGCAGCCAAGACGGCCGTTGCGGGTTATGTCCGCGAGCGTGGAGCCGCAGACGGGGCAGCGCTTTTCGCCGCGGGGCTCGCGCCTGCCGCTTTCGAGCGCGAAGGACGGCATCGCGGCGTTCAGCAGGCCGTTGAAAAGGCCGCCGCCGAACAGACCGCCGCCGAAGTTCAGCATCTCCCTGCCGAAGTCGGGGATGCTGACTCCCTTTTCCGCCGCGCAGTCGGGACAGAGCTTGTAGCTCTTCTTTTTGCCGTTTATGTTTTCCTCGTAGAAGACGGTCGCTTCTCTTTTCTTGCAGTTTTCACACAACATATCAAACACCTCTTTCAAGTGATATTTATATAATGTAGTATTTGCGCTAAATATTCATGAGCATATTTTTGAGAAGGTCCGCGCGGATCGCGCCCGCGGTCTCCGGCGGAAGCGACGCTACGCTCCTGCTGCGGAGCGCGGCGAGGATCAGCTTGCCCTCCTTCTCGGTCAGGCAGCCGTTGGCGACGAGGTTGCGCAGTATCGCGAAGGCGGAGTTCATATCTATATATGCGCCGATGCTGTTGACTATATGCATCCGGTAGCCGTCGCGGCTGCCGTCAACCATTCTGATGCGGATGTAGCCGCCGCCTCCGCGCCGGCTCTCCACGATGTAACCCTGCTCCGGCGTGAAGCGCGAGGAGATAACGTAGTTTATCTGGCTCGGAACGCACCCGAGCTTGCCCGCGAGTTCGTTGCGGGCGATCTCCGCGGAACCCTCGCTTTCGATAAGCTCGCGTATCATCGCGTATATCCTGTCGGTCATTGCCATACCGTTTCGCCTCCGTTTTTGACTTTGACTTTCTTTGACCTTTCGAGACATATTATAGCACCCCTTTCGGATTTGTCAAGGGGTGCGGAGAAAATTTTTTGAAAATTTTTCGGGAGCGGTCAGCCGAGGGCTTTGCGGAAGACGGGGGTGTAGACGAGGCGGCCGTCGACGCGGTCGGAGCGCATGAGGACGAACTCCGTTACCGGCGCGGAAACGGCGGGCAGCTCGAGCTGCGGCTTCCCCTCGCAGACGGCGCGGCGCGCGAGGGTGATATGCGGGCGGAAGGGCTTCGGGTCGAGCGCGAAGGCGGCGGCGTTGAGCGCTTCGCGCACCTTCGCGGCGAGGAAGTCGAGGCCGGGCTCGCGGCGGAGTCCCGCCCAGAGCAGATCGCCGAAGGCGCCCGAGCCGCCGAGCGCGACGCGGAAGGTACGCGCTTTCACGGTATCGAGCGCCGCCTTCGCATCGGCAAGGCGGTGTGTCTCGCCGATGAAGGCGAGCGTCAGGTGCATATTCTCGCGGCTGGTGAAGTTCGCGGACACGCCCTGCGATTTCAGCGAAACGATCGCGGCGGAGAGGGCGTCCTTTATCTCCGGCGGGAACTCTATGGCGACGAAAAGTCTCATACGCGGCTCCTTATATCGTGATAGCGGTTTCCCCTATTATATCACCCGGCGGCGCGGATTTCAATTATAAAAGAGCGATGCTTTCGCATCGCTCTTTTGAATGGAGCCGGTGGACGGACTTGAACCCCCGACCTGCTGATTACAAATCAGCTGCTCTACCGACTGAGCTACACCGGCGACAAGCGTTATTATATTATCCGCGCGTCAATTTGTCAATATATTTTTCCAAAACGCGCCGCGTTCCGCCACGCCGCCGATACCCCCGGCCGCACGTTTTCTATCATATTATAATAATTGACTATACATTTCGTGAAAAATGTGATATAATTCATATGGCGTATACTAATCCGACACACAGGAGGACTTTTTATGAAACGGCTTATTTCAATCATTATCGCTATCGCGATGCTCATCGGGATCGCGCCGCTCGCGGTCTTCGCCGGCGGCGGAAACGACTTCCCGCCGGTGCCCTGCATCAACGAGGGCAACCCCATCCGCGCGGAAGGCGAATACGAATTCGACTACGACGGCAGCGGGGTCTACATCAACCTCTACACCGGCGCCGCGGGTATGTATACCATCGAATCGGAGAGCGATCTCGACCTCTACTGCTACGTCTATGACAGCGAAGGTCAGCAGCTCGGCTACGACGACGACAGCGGCGAATACACCAACTTCAAGTGCTACTGCGACCTTGGAAAAAGGACGAACGTATACATTTACGTCGGCATGTGGGGCTCCTCCTCGGGCCACGTGAAGGTCACCGTATCGCGCTCCGACGTGCAGAGCGTCGACGTCATCAGCTGGCCGACGAAAACGACCTACCTGCCGAACGATCGCAATCCCGACCTTGCCGGTCTCACGTTCAGGATAAACTACGCGAACGGCGACAAGGCGACCTGGATGCCCGCTTCCGGCGAGTACTCCGACGTTGAATCCCCCGACGGCGTCATATGCAAGGCCGATTTTGAAGACGAGCCCACGGCGGGCTGCGCCAACCGCGTCATAATCGAATGCTACGGTTTCAGATTCGTCTACGACGTCAGCTTTCTCTCCTACAACTTCGACGAGGCGCGCGTCACCCGTATGCCCTACAGAACGGAATACATCGTCGGGCTCGATAACCACAGCTTCTACCCCGACGGCATGCTGATACAGTTCTGTAAAAACGGCTCGCCCGTAGAAACGGTCAACTTCCGCAACGATTCGCCCACGCATCCGTTCTTTCAGGATTACGTCTTTCCCGACGAGTACTCGCTCGGCGATAACACGGTCACGGTCAGATTCACCAACGGCGTCACCGCCGAGCTGACCGTTACCGGCATCGAGAATCCCTATAAGTCCATCGAGTTCGTCAAGCTTCCGGACAAGACCGTCTACGACACCACGCCCAACGGCTTCTTCCCCGCTCCCGACCTCACCGGCGCGGTGCTGCGCATCCATTACAAGAACGACGATTATTACGACTACACGTTCGAAAATAACTACGACTGGCAGATACTCGGGCATTATTACATGTGCGACTTCGAATCGGGGCTCTCGGTCGGAACAAACACCGTTATGTTCGAATACTGCGGCATGACCTGCTCCTTCAACGTCACCGGCACCGCGTCCAAGATAAAGAGCATCGAGCTGACGAAGCTCCCCGACCACACCGTCTACTATATCGGCGAACAGTATCCCTCGATCAAGGGCGCGGTCCTGAAGGTCAACTACACGGACAACACCTATAAGACCATCGTCTTCAAAGACGACACCAGATACGTCGACGGCTTCTATATCGACTTCTGGTTCGACGGCGACATCACGGTCGCCGGCGCGAACACCGCCACGCTCTGGTACGGCGGCGAGAGCGTCACGATCGACGTCACCTTCGTGGAGAGCGGTATCAAGCGCATAACCGTCGCGCAGGAACCCTACAATAACGAATTCGCCCTCTCCTCCGTCGTCAGACCCGAGGACCTGGACGGCCTCGTGCTGAACGTGACCTATAAAGACGGCACGACGGAAAGCTGGGACTTCACCGCGAACGGCGGTATCTTCAAGGGCACGCAGACCTTCAGCGCCGCTTATATCCAGCACGACGGCTACAACGCCGTGACGCTCGACATGGCCGGCAATCACGCGACGATCTATCTGCTCGCCAAAGACTTCTACGTCATGCAGCGCGAAATAATCAACAACGCCGACGCCTTCGGCAACAACGCCACGATCAAGTTCACGCTCGAGGACGGCAAAACGTTCGAGGTCACCTTCGTCGGCAAATATAACGAAAACGACTACGCGACCGGCTTCTTCACCCTCCCCGGATACGGCACCTTCAGCTACGACCTCTACCGCAACGTCACGCTGACCGGAGTCAAGGGCGTCAACGTCTACGTCTTCCAGAACAACGAACCGATATTCGTGCCTATGGAAGAAGGCGGCGTTTCCAAGGGCGATATGGACGGCGACGGCGAGATCACGGTCGCCGACGCGCTGAAAGCGCTCCGCATCGCCGCCAAGCTCGTCGCCCCGACCGCGCAGGATATCACGCTCGGCGACGTCGATAACGACGGCGAGATAACCGTAGCCGACGCGCTGAAGATACTCCGCGTCGCCGCGAAGCTGGCTCCTCCGAGCAGTCTTGGATAAGTTTTTGAAGCAAGCGCACGATATCCATAATTACGGAGGAAAAAATGAAACGCATTCTTTCAATTATAACGGCGTTCGCGATGCTCATCGGGATCGCGCCGCTTGCGGTCTTCGCGGACGGCGGGAAGCCGGTTGAATCGAGCTTTAACATCACCTACGATCCTTCGATGGTAATCGCCACCACCCGCCTGACCGGCAAAGACGTATCAAAAATGCTGAGGCTCGCCGTCACCTCGCTCAAGAGCACCGACTATTACGGCGACGATCAGGGCTGGTACGTTTACGCGAATCTGAACGCGGACGACAGCGAATACACCTCGCTCGGATATTTCGAAGACGACCGTTTCCGCAGTCTTGCGGATTCGGACGAGTACCTGACCTTCGGCAGAGAGTATTATTACGAATTCAACGTCGAGAATACGAGCGGTTATATCTGGGACGTAGACAATCTGCCGGCCGTGACGGTCAACGGCAAACCCGCCGACGTCAGATGGAGAAACCATGACGAAACCGGCGATATCGACGTCTTCGTCAAGGCGCCGCTCGACGACAGCGGCCACGCCGTCGCGCAAGTCAAAGTAAATCCCGATCACGCCATAGTTCAGCGCGGAACGCAAAAGCAGTTCTCGCTCGAGGCGCTCGGCACCTCTAACTCCGCCGAATGGACGGTCATCGGCGCCGAAAGCGCGTCTACGCGAGTCAGCTCCGGCGGCCTGCTCACGGTCGCCGCAAACGAGACCGCGAGCCTCATCCTCGTCAAAGCGTCCTCCGCTTATTCGACCGCGTGGGCGCAGGCGCAGGTAACGCTCATTGACGAGCCCGTCAGAATCGACAGCGTTACGCTCGACGTTTCCGCCGCGGTCGTTCCGAGAGGCGGCGCGCTGGATATCGAAGCGACCGTCACCGGTACGGACGTGCTCGACGTCGAATGGACGCTCGACGGAGACGGCATGGATCCCGGAACCGAACTGACGGCCTTCGGCTCGTCCGCGCGCCTGAACGTTTCGGTGAACGAAGGGGAAAAGGTCCTGACCGTCACCGCGCGCTCCGTCGCCGACCCCACGAAATTCGCGGTCGCAAAAATCACCGTCGGCCCCGGCGTCCCGGTCCCGTCGAGCATCAACGTCGAATATGACGCGGCTCAGGTCGCGCTCACGACCGCGACGACCGGAAAAGAAGCCACACAGGCGCTCCGCGACTCGCTGATCTCGGTTCACGGAACGGAATCATACCGCCCGGGTGAAACCTGGTACGTTTACTGCAACGCCAACGCCGAAGACAGCGTCTACACCTGCATCGGCTTCTTTGACGAATACGGCGCCTTCGTAACGCTCAACGACAGCGACGAGCCGCTTTCGGCGGACGTACAGTATTATCTCTGGTTCAACGTCGAGAACTGCTCCGGCTGCGAATGGGACGTCGACAACCTCCCGGCCGTGACGGTAAACGGCGCAAAAGCGGACTTAATCACATGGAGAACACATGACTACAACGGCGACGTCGACGTCTTCATCAAGGCTGACGTCGCGCCCGCCGGCGCTCTGAAGGGCGACTTCGACGGCGACGGCGAAATCACCGTCGCGGACGCGCTCTACGCGCTCCGCATAGCCGCGAAGCTCGTTCCCGAAACGCTCGAAGCTATCGCCGTCGGCGATACGGACGGCGACGGACGCCTCACGGTTTCCGACGCGCTGGCGATACTGCGCGTCGCCGCGAAGCTGGCAACCCCCGGTTCGCTTCAACAGTAAAGCAAACTTTCCCCGCCGTCATCCCGGGCGAAGCGAGTGGCCCCGCGCCTTTTGCAGACGGCTGCACGGGGATTCCCCGCCGGCGCGTCCGCGGCTCGGAATGACAGACTGAAACGCGATAACCGCAATTCAAAATACAGAAAGGAAAAACACCATGAGCATTTTCGATTCCCTCAAAAAGACGGCTGAAAACGTCGTCAGCGGCTTCAAAAAGGAGCAGAAGACCGAGACCTTCACCTTCGCCGCGCTGCCCGAAAGCGTCGACGAGATGAAGGCGCTGCCCGAAGGCGCGCTCGACACCCCCTTCAAGACCGCGGCTCTGTCGATCTGCGCGCTCTGCGCCTACGCCGCCGCGCCCGAGATCGGCACTCAGATGCTGGACTTCCTCAAGGGGCCCCAGCCGCTGAGCCCGCTCAACAAGCAGTTCCTGCGCGACCGCTTCATGGACGGCAGCACCTACGTCCCCTTCTCCTATTTTGAAGGCGCCGTCCCCGGCAACGACTACACCCCCACCGAGCCATTCAAGGTGACCTTCTTCACCAACCCCTACTCCTTCGATAACGAGGGCTACGTCAAGCTCTTCGTCCGCTCCGGCGGCGCCGACAGCGAACGCTACCTCGTGCTTCGTCAGAAGGGCGAACAGTGGTTCCTGTGGGAGTACGAAGGCCTGCTCTCCGGCATCCGCAAGCCGAAGTCGCAGGATCCGTGGGCGTAAGCTCGCTGCGCTCGCAGCTAAATTCGCGGGCGTTGCCCGCGCGAACTCTTAACTCGGCGGAGCCGATCATAACTCTAAACTATAAACTATAAACTCAAAAGCCCCATCCGGATTCGGATGGGGCTTTCTTTTAGTGATGAGTTTAGAGTTATAATGCCGCTCCGCGGCAGTTATGAGCCGCCTTCGGCGGCGTACAACCCCTCCGCCCCTTCGGGGCACCTCCCCTCGCACAAGGGAGGCGTCGCTGCTCTTACAGCAGCTTCGCGGCGTCCTTGTCGATGAAGACGTGCACGTCGGGGTGGAGCTGCAGTATCGACGCCGGACAGAGCGGATCGACGCCGCCGGTCAGCATCGACGCGATCGCCTGCGCCTTCGCCTCGCCGTTGGCGACGAGGACGATGCGTTTGGCGGACATTATCGCGCCCATACCCATAGTGACGGCGAAGCGCGGAACGTCGGCTTCGCTCGCGAAGAAGCGGGCGTTCGCCTTTATCGTGTTCTCGGTCAGCGCGACCTTGTGGGTCGCGGCGGTGAAGAAGCCGTCCGGCTCGTTGAAGCCGATGTGGCCGTTGCATCCGATACCGAGCACCTGCACGTCCGCGCCGCCCGCCGCGGCGAGCGCGGCGTCGTATTCGGCGCACTCCTTTTCCACGTCCTCGGCGACGCCGCTGGGTACGCGGGTATTCGCCTTGTCGATGTTGACGCGGTCGAAGAGGTTTTTATTCATAAAGTAGCGGTAGCTCTGGTCGTTCTCCGGCGAAAGCGGATAGTATTCGTCCAGATTGAAGCTGCGGACAGCGGAGAAATCCAGCTCGCCGGCCTCGTATTTGCGGGTCAGCGCGTCGTATATGCCGACCGGCGAAGAACCGGTGGCGAGCCCGAGGATGATATCCGGCTTATCCAGCATCAGCGCGGCGATGTAATCCGCCGCCGCTTCCGAAAGCCCTTCGTAGCTGTCGAAGACTTCGACCTTTATGTTTTTGTTATAGCCGTAATAAAGCGTTTCCATAGCGAACCTCCTATTTCTCGCCGAGCCGTTCTCTGACGGTGTCGGCAACCTGCGCGACGACTCGCTGCGCCTTATCTTCGTCGCCGCACTCGACCATGACGCGGATCAGCGGCTCGGTGCCGGACTCGCGCACGACGATCCTGCCGTCGTCGCCGAGATCCTTACCCGCTCCGTCGATCGCCGCGCGGACGACCTTGTCGGTGAAGAGGCGCTCCTTGCCCGCGGGCGTGACGCGGACGTTGATGAGATGCTGGGGATAGCGCGTCATAACGCGCTTCAGCTGCCCGATAGGCGCGGAGCTGCGGGTGAGCATATCCAGCACCTGAAGGGCGGTAAGCTGCCCGTCGCCCGTCGTGGCGAACTCCTTGAAGATGATGTGCCCCGACTGCTCGCCGCCGAGGGAGTAGCCGTTTATCAGCATCTCCTCGAGCACGAAGCGGTCGCCGACCTTCGTGGGAATGAAGGCGAGCCCGTTCTCCGCGCAGAAGCGGTTGAAGCCGAAGTTGGTCATTATCGTGCCGACGACGGTGTTTTTGTTCAGCGTGCCGCGCTGCTTCATATCGACGGCGGCCATCGCCATAATCATATCGCCGTCCACGACCTCGCCCGCCGCGTCCACCATGAGGCAGCGGTCGGCGTCGCCGTCGAAGGCAATGCCGAGGTCGTAGCCGCCGGCGACTACATTTTCGCAGAGCTTATCCAGATGCGTCGAGCCGCAGCCGGCGTTGATGTTCACGCCGTCCGGCTCCGCGAAGATGATATCGCAGTCGCAGAGCGACGGGAAAAGCACCGGCGCGGTCACGGAGGCGGAGCCGTTCGCGCAATCGATCAGCGCGCGCACCTTGAAGCCGCCGCCGACGGTGGACTTCAGGTATTCCACGTAGTCCGCCACGGCGTTCTCCGCGCGCGAGATCCTGCCGACGGAGGCGCCGTCGCAGGCGTAGAACTCGTTACCGAGCACGAGCGTTTCGACCTTCTCTTCCAGCAGGTCGGGCAGCTTGTAGCCGTCGCCGCTGAAAATCTTGATGCCGTTATACTCCGCGGGATTGTGCGACGCGGAGATCATCACGCCCGCGTCCGCCTTGTACCTGCCGACGAGGTACGCGACCGCGGGGGTCGGCACGACGCCGAGCTGAAGCACGTCCGCTCCGGCGGCGCAGATGCCCGCCGCGAGCGCGGAGGCGAGGAAGTCGCCGCTTATGCGGGTGTCCATACCGAGCGCGATGACGGGGCGTTTCCCGTCCGCATCCGTGAGCACACGCGCCGCGGCGTTGCCAACCTTCATGGCGAGGTCCGCGGTCAGTTCCTTGTTGACTACGCCGCGAACGCCGTCGGTTCCGAAAAGTCTGCCCATACTATCTCCTTTCGGCCACGTTGTTCTTCTCCTTGTAGATGCTGTTCGCGGCGAGCACGCCGCGGAAGCAGGAGGTGGGATATACTATGCAGTTTTTGCCGAGCACCGAACCGGGATTCAGCACGCTGTTGCAGCCGACCTCGGTGCCGTCGCCGACCATCGCGCCGAACTTTTTAAGCCCGGTCTCGATATCGCCCTCGTCGGAGCCGTGAAGCACGACGAGCGTTTTGTCGCTCTTGACGTTGGAGGTCACGGCGCCGGCGCCCATGTGCGCCTTCCAGCCCATGATGCTGTCGCCTACGTAGTTGAAGTGCGGCACCGTCGCCTTCTCGAAGAGGATAGCGTTCTTGACCTCGACGGAGTTGCCGACAACGGCGTCCTTGCCTATCAGCGCGGAGCCGCGGATGAAGGCGCAATGGCGTATCTCCGCGCCCTCGTCGATGATGCAGGGTGCGCCGATGAACGCCGTGGGCGCGACCTTAGCGGTCTTATGTATCCAGACGCCCTCGGACGGGTTGTCGAACTCGTCGGCCGGCAGAGTCGGGCCGAGCGCGAGCAGGAATTCCTTTATCCCGCCCAGCGCCTCCCACGGACGCTCGAAGCCTTCAAGCCAGCTGCCCGCGCGCGACTTCGTCAGGTCGAAAAGCTCGGTTGTTTTTACTGTTTTCATTCGTATCACTCCCGGATATATACGTTCTTTCTATTCTATTCGGCGATTACGAAATCGTTACCTTGACCTCGTGCCTGCCGCCCTCGAACAGAGGCAGACGCGCTCCTTCGATAGCTTCGCCGTCGACAGAAACGGAAACGGCGCCCTTCTCGAGCCCCTTCGGGTTCTCGATCGTGATGTCGTATTCCGCGCCGCGATAGACGCGCTTGACGGCGCAGTGTTTGAACTCGGCGGGCAGGCAGGGATCGATGACGATGCCGCCGAAATCGGGCTTGACGCCGAGCATTTCGTTCAGCAGAACGGTGGTGAACCACGCGACCGAGCCGGTGATCCAGGTGAACTCGGTGATGTACGCGCTGTTCTTGTGGTCGGGCCCGAAGTAGCAGTTGGCGTACATGAAGGGCGGGTTGTTATCCTTGTTGTCGTCCGCGGAGACGAGGTATCCGGGCGAGACCTTCTTGAAGAGCTCGTAGGCGAGGTTGCCCTTGCCGATGCGGAGCAGGCCGAGGATCATCCAGATATTGAGGTGGGAATAGATGGTGCCGTTCTCGGCGATGCCGGGCTCCATGCTGCTGATCCTGCCGATGCCGGGATCGAATTCGCGGAAGCAGGGTGCGAGAAGCAGGTAGCCGTATTTGCTGCCGAGCAGACGGTCGCAGGTCTTTATGACCTGCTCGGCGCGTTCGCCCGTGGCGACGCCGGAGATGAGGCTCCAGCACTGCGGCTCCATGAAGATCTCGGCGGCCTTCGCGCCGGCGGCGCCGACCTTCTTGCCGTAGTCGTCGATGCAGCGGATGTATCTGTCGCCGTCCCACGCTTTTTCGTTGATGACGGCCTTCATATCCTCCATACGCGCGAGGTAGTCCGCCTCCGCGTCCTTTTCTCCGAGGTAGTTCGCGAGCGCCGCCATTTCGGTCAGCGCCTCGACGTAGGCGATGCTGAGCCAGACGCTCTCGCCTCTGCCCTCCTTGCCGGTGCCGGTAAGGGAGTCGTTCCAGTCGCCGAACTTGATAAGCAGCAGGCGGTCGGCGCCCTTGTTGCTCTCGAGGAAGTTCAGCGCGCGGTCGATGTGGCCGCGGACGGTGGCGCTGCCGCCGTCGTAGAACGGGACTTCTTCTTTAAGCAGGTCAAAGTCGCCCGTCTCGCGCAGGTACGCGATGAGGGTGAAGACGAGCCACATCGCGCTGTCGGAATACGCCTTTTCGTCTATCGGGTTCCAGCCGCGGACGGCGAGGCCGCTCGAATACTGGCGCTTGAGCGCTTCTACGAGGATCTCGCGGGTGCGGGCGGGAGTCTGCGCAGCGCAGCCGAGCCCCTGCTGGACGATGTCGCGGTAGCCGTTGTAGCCCCAGCGGCCCCAGGCGGCGCCGTAGAGGTTCGCCTGCTTCGCCCATACGTTGATGAGGCGGTCGAAGTGCTCGTCCGGAGTCGTCGCCTTGTTCTTGCCGATGACGGAGGCGAAGTACGCCTTGACCTCGGCGAGCAGCGAATCGAGCCTGCCTATGTACTTATCCTTGAACGCCTTGACCTCGGCGGGCGAATCGACGACGCCGACGACGATCTCGACGTTCTTCTTCTCGCCGGCGGCGAGCTTGTAGTTATACTGCGCGGCGCCCACGGTCGCTTCCGCGGAGCCCTCGGTGTTCGTGCAGCTTCCGGCGGCGACGGCGTCCGGCGCGGCGAGCGAGCCGTATCTGCCGACGAAGGCGGCGCGGCTGCCGTCGAACGCGGCGATCTTCTCATCCGACGCGAAGAAGGCGGTCAGGTGGTTGTGCGGCTTGATGAAGGGGTGCTTCGTGGCGACGATGGCGTTGTTCTCCTTGTCGAAGACGACGCTGCGGTAGATCATATCGCCGTAGCTGTCGAAGCCCCACTTGAAGGAAAACTGATACTGGTTATAGCAGAAAACGGAGATATCGCGCTCTCTGCCGGAGACGTTCTCGAAGGAAAGCTTCCAGAGCTCCGCGGGCACGGGGCCGACGGGCAGGAAGACGGTCATTTCGGCGGCGATGCCGTTGGTCTGATTGCGGATTATCGAGTAGCCGAGCCCCTGGACACACTCGTATTTCTCATACTTCGCCTTTATCGGCTCCCAGTTGAGAGTCCAGAACTCGCCGGTCTCGTTGTCGCGGATGTAGATAAGGCGGCTCATGAGGTGGTCGCGGCCGAAGACGTCGAAGTCGCAGATGCGGCCGATGCCGGTGTAAAGCTGAACCGCTTCCTTGTCGCCTATCTGATAGTCGAACCAGCCGATGCCGGTCTGCTCGACGTTCGCCTGCGAGCACTCGTTGAACAGGAAGTTGTCGAACGCTCTCGGGCAGTCGGGACGGGTAACGATGAACTCGGTGCCGTCGGAATTGAAATGTCCGTACTTGTAATCCATTTTTGTCTTTCCTTTCGGTTTTATATTTTTATTTTAATTATTTTTCAATAATTGATTCGCCGATTACTTTGCGGTGATTTTGAGCTCTTCGCCGTCGGCGGAAAGCGCGACGCCGGACTTGATCTTTCCGGTGACCATCAGCTCCGCGACCTCGTCCTCGACGTTGCGGCGTATCAGACGGCGCAGTTCGCGCGCGGACTGCTGACTGCCTTCCGCGCGGGAGGCGAGCCAGAGTCTGACGTCGTCGCCGTATTCGAGGCTGAGCCCCTTCTCCTTCATGCCGGAGGCGAGCTCGTCGAGCATCAGGCCGGCGATGTCTTTGTAGTTATCGAGCGTGAGCTTGTTGAAGAAGATGACGTCGTCGATGCGGCTCAGAAGCTCGGGGCGCATTATCTCCTTGAGCGCCTTCTCCGCCTTCGTCTTATCGAAGCTGCCTCCGCCGCCTCCTGTGAAGCCGAGGGTGGAAACGCCCGTTCCGCTGCCCGCGTTGGAGGTCATGACGACGATGGTGTTCTCGAAGTTCACGCGCCTGCCGTGGGCGTCGGTGAGGCGGCCTTCGTCGAGTATCTGAAGCAGTATGTTCAGCACGTCGGCGTGCGCCTTCTCGATCTCGTCGAAGAGGATTATCGAGTTCGGCTTGCGGCGGACGCGCTCGGTCAGCTGCCCCTGTTCGTCGTAGCCTATGTAGCCGGGTGGCGAGCCGACGAGCTTGCTGACGGAATGCTTCTCCATATACTCCGACATATCCAGCCGGATGAAGTTCTCCTTCGTGTCGAAAAGCTCCTCCGCCATGACGCGCACGAGCTCCGTCTTGCCGACGCCGGTGGGACCCATGAAGACGAAGGACGCAGGGCGGCGGCGCGTGGTAAGCCCCGCGCGGGCGCGCTTGACGGCGCGGACGACGGCTTCGACCGCCTCGTCCTGCCCGATGACGCGGCGCTTGATGCGCTCCTCGAGCAGCGAGAGCTTGTCGAACTCCTGCTCCTTTATCCTGTCGGCGGGAATGCCCGTCCACAGCTCGATGACGGAGGCGAGCTCCGCGATCGTGACCGGCATAATGAGGTTCTTTTGGCGGAGCTTCTCGGCGTCCTCTTCAAGACGGCAGCGCTCGACGCGCAGGTCGGCGATCTCTTTGAATATCTCGTCCTTGTTCTCCTCGCCGCCTTCGGAGGCCTCGACGTTCGTAAGCTCCTCCTCGCGCGCGGAGAGCTCGGCGATCTTTTCCTCCAGCTCCGCGAGCTTCGCCGCTTCCTTGTTCTTGATGCTCGCGGTGGAGCACGCCTCGTCGATAAGGTCTATCGCCTTATCCGGCATGAAGCGGTCGGTGATGTATTTCGCGGCGAGGGAGGCGGCCTTGTAACAGAGCCCGTCGTCCAGCTTCACGCCGTGGTGTTCTTCGTAATAGCCCTTTATCCCCTCGAGGATGGCGGCGGTCTCGGCCACGCTCGGCTCGTCGACGTTTATCGTCTGGAAGCGGCGCTCGAGCGCGGCGTCCTTCTCGATATACTTGCGGTATTCGCCGAAGGTGGTCGCGCCGATGACCTGTATCTCGCCGCGTGAAAGGGCGGGCTTGAGGATGTTGGCGGCGTTCATGCCGCCTTCGCTCTCGCCGGTGCCGATGAGGTTATGCACCTCGTCGATGAAAAGTATGATGTTCCCCTCGCGCTTGACCTCGTCGACGAGCCCCTTGACGCGGCTCTCGAACTGCCCGCGGAACTGCGTTCCGGCGACCAGCGCGGTCAGGTCGAGCAGGTGTATCTCCTTTTTGCGCAGGCGCGGAGGGATGAAATCCGCGTGCTGAAGCGCATATGCGAGCCCCTCGGCGATGGCGGTCTTGCCGACGCCGGCTTCGCCGATGAGGCAGGGATTGTTCTTGATGCGGCGGTTGAGTATCTGGACGGCGCGGTAGATCTCCTTGTCGCGGCCGATGATGCGGTCGACCTTGCCCTGACGGACACGCTCGGAAAGGTTGATGCAGAAGCCGTCGAGGAACTTGCGCTTCTGTTCCTTCTCCGGCTGCTCCTGCGCCTTTTTGCCTTTTCCCCTCTGCTTTTTGCCGTCGTCCTTGCTTTCCTTGTCGCCGGAGACCTGGAAGAAGGGCATCGGCGCGGTGCCGCCCGGCTCGAACATATCGCCGTCGCCTATAAGCTGCGCCATACTCTCGTTGACCGCTTCTATATCCTCCTCGGTCATACCCATGCGGTCGATGATGTTGCGGATGTTCGGGAGGTTCATTTCGCGGGCGCAGGGTATGCAGTAGCCCTCGTTGACCGGCTTGCCGTTATCCATTTTCGTGACGAAGACTACCGCCACGCGTTTTTTACATTTGCTGCAAAGCATTTCAGTTCTCCTGTTCTTCGGTGGTCGACTGTATCGGTATCAGTCTTCTGCGGTTTCGTCCTTGCGGGCGGCCTTCGCGGCCTCCCCCGCTTTCGCGGCGGCGCGTTCGGCGCGGTCGTTCGCCTTCTCGACCGCCTGCTCGGCGTTCCTGACGGCGATATCCGCGTGCTCCTTCGCCTTCTCGGCGTGCTTTTCGGCGCGCTCGGCGAGTTTCTCCGCCCTCTCGGCGTGACGCTCCGCTTTTATCTCGGCGCGCTTGTACGCGCCCTTGAAGCCCTCGATGTAGTAGCGGATGAAGGAGTACACGAGCAGCACTCCGACGATGCCGAAGACCACGAAGCAGACCGGCTTCGGAATGCCCCATCCGAGCGAAGCGCCGCTGTCGTCGAGGTGGCCTTCGATACCGTAGCCGCGCCAGATGAGCAGGCTCAGAAAGATGAAGATTATCGCCGTGTTAAGCTTGCCGTACCACTTCGAAGGCATAATCTCCTTCTTATCCTTTATCAGCTTGAAGCCGCCGATTATCTGCAGCACCTCCTTGGCGCAGAGCATCGCGAGCAACCAGAGCAGCTGCGGGAACTCCCACGCGAGGAGCACGACCGCGCACATCTGCATCAGCTTGTCCGCGAGCGGATCTATTATCTTGCCGAGGTCGGTCGTCATGTTGAACCTGCGCGCGATCCAGCCGTCGAGCACGTCGGTAACTCCCGCGACGAAGAAGAGGATCGCAGCCAGCAGGAAGTTATCCGCTTTGTACGCCCAGAAAAAGAACGGGATCATTATGAATCTGCATATTGTGAGTACGTTCGGAATGTTCATGGTATCGCTCCTTGATCAGAGTGTATTTATCGTTACTCGCCGTCGACGAGTGAGTAAGCGTATTTGAAAACCAGCGTTTTGTCTATGGTCTCGCGGTTGATCGTGTTTGAGATCGCGGGGAGCGCGAGCCGCAGGACGAACGCCAGCAGCAGCACTATAAGCACGCCCCGCGCGCCGCCGAGCACGCCGCCGAGCGCGGAATCGAACCCGCCGAGGTGCACCGCCTTCAGAATCGGACGTATGACCAGCTTCAGCACGAAGAGGATCAGCACGCCCGCGAGGATTATCGCGACCGCGGCGATAATACGCGAAACACTGCCGGAAAGCTTATCGACAAGCGAGAATATTCCCTTGACGACACTGCCGGACGCCTCCTGCGCCGCCTGATTTATCTTTTCCCTCCCGATGCCGAGGACGGTAAGCCCCTCCTCGCTCTCGTTTTTCTGCTCTATCTCGGCCTCGAAGTTCTCGAGCTGGGCTTCCTTGTCGCCCTCCTGAAGCTCGACGCCTATCTTGTCGGCGATGCGGCTCGACGCAGTTCCGCGAAGCGACGGATTGACGATCTTTTCGTCTATCACGTTCCCCAGCGGGACGGAAAGTTTATACGCAAGGAAGAAGACGAGAATCATTCCCGCGAGCGCGAGGACCGTCTTCAAAAAGCCCTTTTTTATGCCGAGAAGCACGGATGCGGCGACTATGGCGACCGCTATGATATCAAGCGCAATATTCATAAAACGCTCCTTTCATCAGACGGGGATCTTGGAAATGCTGCCGACGCCGAAGACGAAAACGTTATCCCCCGAAACACAGGCGTAGCTGCCGTCGGCGGAGGTCTCGGCGACCGCCTCCTGCTCAAGCTTCTTTGAGAAAACCGTTACTTCGTGCGACCCGAGAACGGCGACGCCGCTTTTACCGGCCGAAACGCAGCGGAAATCGACCGAGAGCTCCGCGCGCGCATATTCTTCGCCGTCGTCGTCGACGGAGACGATAACGTGCTCCCTGCCGACGCCGTATTTGCTGAACACGAGCACTGTGCGGTCGGACGTGTTCGCGTAACCGCGCAGGCTCATTCCGCCGTAGTCGAAGGCCGCCTCCGTGCCGCCCTCGTCGTTCAGCGTCACGGCGCTCGAATCGCCGATAATCGTGGCGTTACTACCTTTATATGAGACGTAGTAGAAATTATTACCGCCGAGCGGAACTCTGAGCGGCTCCGCCTTGCTGCTCGGCTCGAAAAGGAACGCCGTTACGGAGCTTTCGCCGCTTTCGGCGCTCATGCCGAGGGCGGTCAGCATCTTGCCGTTCGACTTCATGCCGACCTTGTATATGTAATTGTCGGCGGAGTACCAGACGTAAGTCTCCGCTCCGTCAGAGTCGAAATAATGCACCTCGTTGTGGTAGCTTTTCGAGGTCGTGACAAGCGCCATGCTGCCGTTTGAGGCGACCGCGGCGTCGGTTATGTCATAAGGCGCCGCGCCGGAGCGTATGAGCCCGTCCTTGGAATAAAGCTCCCAGCGCACGCCCCCGCGGTCGAAGACAAGGAACCGGTCGCCGCATGCGACGGCGGACGGTTTCGCGCAGCCGTGCTGAGCAGTCAGCAGTTCTCGGCCGCTGCCGCTCATTAGCATCACGCCGATGTCGCTGACGACGAGCATATCCGAGCCCATCAGTTTCACGTCCTCGACGGAGGTGCCGTTAAGCGGTGCGACCTTGTCGTCCTTGCCCGAGGTGAAGGTCTCGATAAAGAAGTTCTTTATGCCCTTGAAGGAGATGACGTCGTTGCCGAAGAGAAAAAACCACGCGGCAACGCCGAGGACGGCTATCCAAAAGACCGTCTTCAGTATGCGCTTGCGCCTGCGTATTCTGTTTTTTTCGTCCCGCGTAAGCTCGCGGGCGTCGGTTTTGCGCTTCATTCTCTCTCCGCTTTCAGTCGTAATATACTTCGCTCAAATAGAGTCCCTGCGGTTTCGCGGTCGCGCCGGCGGCGTTCCTGTCGCCGGAGGCGATTATGCCCGAAAGCGCGTCCGGAGCGATCTTGCCCTGCGCGATCTCAAGCAGCGTGCCGGCCATTATCCGCACCATGTTGTATAAAAATCCGCTGCCCGCGACCGAGAAGACGACAAGGTCGCCCTCGCGCCGCACGGACGATTCGGTTATCGTTCTGACTTTATCTTTGACAGAACCGCCCGCCGAGCAAAACGCCGAGAAGTCGTGCTCGCCGAGGTACGCCTTCGCCGCTTTGTCGAGCAGCTTTTCGTCCAGCGGGTAGGGGTAGTGGAGCGCACGCCCCTCCCAAAACGGATCGCGCTGCGGCGAATTCAGTATGTAATACTCGTATTTCTTGCCCGTCACGCTGAAACGCGCGTGGAAGTCCAGCGCCGCTTCGGAAGCCGCCTTCACCGCGATATCGCGCGGCAGCAGCGCGTTCAGCCCGCGCACGAAGGTTTCGGGCGAAGCCTTCGACGGCGTCTTGAAGGAGCAGACGTAGTTCTTGGCGTGGACGCCGGAATCCGTTCTGCCGCAGCCGTGGAGCTTCGGATACGCGCCGGTCAGCTTCTCTATCGCGGCGGCGAGCGTTTCCTGCACCGTCGTGCCGTTGCGCTGGGACTGCCAGCCGCAGTAGGCGCTGCCGATATAGGTTATATCAAGTTTAATATTTCGCTCCATGGGGGCACGTCAATTCCTTTCACCCTTGCGAATATCACCGCGCCGAGCAGCGCGAGGACTATCAGCGCGGCAAGCGCGTCGCGGTATCCCGCCTTCATGACGCGGAGCTTCGTTCTGCCCTCGCCGCCGCGGTAGCAGCGGCACTCCATAGCCGTGGCGAGCTCCGGAGCGCGGCGGAACGCCGAAACGAGCAGCGGCACGAGCACCGGTATCAGCGCCTTCGCCCTGCGGAAAAGGCCTCCGCTCTCGAAGTCCGCTCCCCTCGCCTTCTGCGCGTTCATTATCTTATCCGCCTCTTCGAGCAGAGTCGGGATGAAGCGGAGCGCGAGGGTCATCATCAGCGCCGTTTCGTGCACCGGGAAGCGCACGAACTTCAGCGGCTTCATCAGCCATTCGAGCGCGTCGGTCAGCGCGACCGGCGTAGTCGTATACATCAGCGCGGAGCTGACAATTATCAGGCTGACTATCCTCACTATCATCTTAAGCGAGAAGAGAACGCCCTCGAATTTCGGGTGGAATATCCACCAGTCGAAAAGCGGTATCACGCCGGGGGTGTAAAAGATATTCAGCAGCGAGGTGAATACGACGAGTATCAGCAGCGGCTTTAAGCTCTTCATATAGAGCTTCAGCGGCACCTTCGTCATCAGCATCACCGCGACGCTGAAAATGAAGACCGCGGCGTATGAAACGGTGCCGTTCGCGGTGAAGATCGCCGCCATCAGCACTATCATGAGCAGTATCTTCACGCGCGCGTCGAGCTTGTGGATGACCGAATCGGCTCGGTAGTAGCTGCCGAGGGTTATGTCTCTCATAACGAACCCCTCCCGAGCAGCTTTTTGACCGCTTCCGCGCCCTCCTCGACCGTGAGAACGGTGCCTTCGCAACCGGTCTCGGAGCAGATGCGCGTCACCTGCGGCACGGAAAGCCCGTGCTCCGCAAGCTCGCCGACGCGGGAGAAAACCTCGCGCGTCGCGCCCTGCATGACGAACTTTCCCTCGCGCATGACGGCGACCGAGGTCGTATAAGCGGCGATATCCTCCATCGAGTGGCTGACGAGCAGGATCGCGGCGTTCGTCTCCTTCGCGTAGGCGAGTATGTCGAGCATTATGCGGCGGCGCGACACCGGATCGAGCCCCGCGGCGGGCTCGTCGAGCACCAGCGCCTCCGGCTCCATCGCGAGCACGCCCGCGAGCGCGGCGCGGCGCTTCTGCCCGCCCGAGAGCTCGAAGGGCGACGCCTTCAGCTCGCGCGCGGTAAGTCCGGCAAACTCCGCCGCCTTCTCAACGCGGCGTTTTATTTCTTCATCGCCGCAGCCCATGTTGCGCGGGCCGAAGGCGATATCCTTCTCGACCGTTTCGTCGAAAAGCTGGTATTCGGGGTACTGGAAAACCAGGCCGACGCGGTGGCGCAGCCGGCGGCGGTCGTAGCCCTTGGCGAAGATGTCCTCGCCGTCCGCCCTGACCGTGCCGGAGGTCGGCTTCATAAGTCCGTTCAGGTGGCGTATAAGCGTGGACTTTCCGCTGCCGGTGTGACCGATCACGCCCATGACGTCGCCGCTTTTCAGCGTGAAGGACACGCCGCTGACGGCGGTCTTTTCAAACGGACTGCCGGGCGAGTAGGTATGAGTCAGGTTTTCCGTGGAAATGGTTATCAATTCGGGTTATCCTTTCAAAAGGGCTTTTATCGCGGCTATGCACTCGTCGGCGGTGAGAATGCCGGCGGGGAGGTCGAAGCCTTCGCCGCGGAGCAGATCCGCGAGCTGCGACGGCTGCGGCGGTATCAGGCCGCTTTCCGCGAGCTTTTCGCGCTGCGAGAAGACCTCCCGCGGCGCGCCGTCGAGGAGTATTCCGCCTTCCTTCAGCACTATCACGCGGTCGGCGGAGACCGCTTCGCTCATGTGATGCGTCACGCAGACGACGGTCATGCCGCGCTCCGCGTTCAGCCGGTGCGCGATCGCCGTTACCTCCC
Organism: Clostridia bacterium; assembly: GCA_017620395.1. Classification (NCBI taxonomy): domain Bacteria; kingdom Bacillati; phylum Bacillota; class Clostridia; species Clostridia bacterium. The sequence goes on from JAFZQJ010000003.1 coordinate 20,620, forward strand.
GTCTGCCGACGGGATCGAGCATCGAGGTCGCCTCGTCCATTATCAGACATTCCGGCTCCATGGCGAGCACGCCGGCGATCGCGACGCGCTGCTTCTGCCCGCCGGAAAGGTTCGCGGGCGTATACTCACGGTGATCGTACATCCCGACCGCGTTCAGCGCGTCGTCCACTCTGCGGCGTATCTCCTCGCGCGGAAGCCCGAGGTTCTCCGGCGCGAACGCCACGTCGTCCTCGACGACGGTGGCGACGAGCTGGTTATCGGGGTTCTGGAAGACCATACCGGCGCGGCGGCGTATTTCAAACGTATTCGCCTCGTCGGAGGTGTCCATGCCGGCGGTGAAGACCTTGCCCTCGGTGGGGACAAGGATGCAGTTGATGAGCTTCGCCAGCGTGGACTTGCCGCTGCCGTTATGGCCGAGGACCGCGACGAATTCGCCCTTCGCGATGGTCATATTTATATTTTTCAGCGCCGGCGTTTCGCTCTTGCCGTAGGTGAAGCCGGCGTTTTCAAAGCGTACAAACTCGTCCATTCGCTATTTCAAAAACTCCGTTATCGTGGTGTTGCCGCAGGGAAGCGCCCCGCCGCTGACTATCGGAAGCCCGATCTCGTCGCTGACCGTGCGGCTGTTCGCGCCCTTGCCCGCGGTGAGGGAAAGTATCTGCCCGCCGACAGACGGCGCGAGCGCGGTGGTATACATATTCAGAATGAAGAAAACGGGATCGTCCGAGAGCAGCTTGGCGCACTCGGCGCAGAAGACGTAAAGGTCGTCCTCCAGCTTCCACACCTGCGAGCCGCTTCCCCTGCCGTAGGACGGGGGATCGCAGATTATCGCGTCGTAGGTCTTGCCGCGGCGCTGTTCGCGGCGGACGAAGGCGAGGCAGTCGTCCGCGATCCAGCGCACTGGCGCATCCGCGAGGCCGGAGAGCGCGGCGTTTTCCTTCGCCATCGCGATCATGCCCTTCGACGCGTCGACGTGCGTGACCTGCGCGCCGGCGGCGAGGCAGGCGACGGTCGCTCCGCCGGTGTAGGCGAAGAGGTTGAGCACGCGCGCGCCGGAACGCTTTTTCAGCTTCGCCGCGGCGTAATCCCAGTTGACCGCCTGCTCCGGAAAGATGCCCATATGCTTGAAGCCCATCGGCTTGATAACGAAGTTATAGCCGCCGTAACTGATGCGCGACTGCGCCGGAAGACCTCTGTCCTCCCAGCGTCCGCCGCCCGTTTCGGAGCGGTGGTAGCGGCCGGCGAATTCGCGCCAGCGGCGATCTTTTTTATCCGTCGTCCATATCACCTGCGGGTCGGGGCGCACGACGCAGAAGTCGCCCCAGCGCTCCAGGCGTTCGCCGTCGGAAGCGTCGAGCAGCTCGTAATCGCGCCAGCCGTTTGCAATCCTCATAGTTTCTCCTTAACGTATCTTAAACGTCGAATTTGATCTGCGCGTCCTCCTTGACGGGGATGCCGAGATATTCGTAAGCCGCCTTCGTCAGACACCTGCCGCGCGGCGTGCGGTTTATGAAGCCGAGCTGCATGAGATACGGCTCGTAGACGTCCTCGATGCTCGCGGACTCCTCGCCCGTCGCGGCGGCGAGCGTTTCAACTCCGACGGGGCCGCCGCCGAAGGTATTCGCTATCGCGCCGAGGATGCGGCGGTCGACGGTGTCGAGGCCGAGGGAGTCGATCTCCATCAGCTCCAGCGCCTTCGCGGTCGCCTCCGCGGTGATGACGCCGTCCGCCATGACCTCCGCGTAGTCGCGTACGCGTTTGAGCAGGCGGTTGGCGACGCGGGGCGTGCCGCGGCTGCATTTCGCGATCTGCATCGCGCCGTCCGGCGCGCAGTTGATGCCGAGGATGCCGGCGCTGCGCGTGACGATGTCCGCAAGCTCCCGCAGGGAGTACATTTCGAGTCTGAAAAGCACGCCGAAGCGGTCGCGCAGCGGGTTGGAGATCGAGCCGGGCTTGGTCGTCGCGCCTATCAGCGTGAAGCGCCGCAGGTCGAGCCTTATCGAGCGCGCCGAAGGCCCCTTGCCGATGATGATGTCTATGGCGAAATCCTCCATCGCGGGGTAGAGCACCTCTTCGACCGCGGTGGAAAGGCGGTGTATCTCGTCGATGAAGAGCACGTCGCCTTCGCCGAGGTTGGTCAGCAGCGCCGCGAGGTCCGCCGGCTTCTCGATCGCCGGGCCGCTCGTGACGCGGATATTCGTATTCATCTCGTTGGCGATGACGCCGGCGAGGGTGGTTTTGCCGAGGCCGGGAGGCCCGTAAAGCAGGCAGTGGTCTATCGGCTCGCCGCGCTTCTTCGCCGCTTCGATGAAGATGCGCAGGTTCTCTTTCACCTTCTCCTGCCCGACGTACTCGTCGAGCGTGCGCGGACGGAGGGTGTTCTCTATGTCTCTGTCGTATATATTCTCTTCGGGGGCGACGAAGCGGCCCTCGTCGAAATCTTCGTAATCCATCTGCATATCAACTTCTCCTTTCGGTTCAGCGCTTGCCGAGCGCCGCCGCGATCAGCTGCTCGACGGTCATATCGCCGTCCAGCGGAGCGACCGCCGCCGCCGCTTCACGCGGCTTCATGCCGAGCGCCTCGAGCGCCTGCGCCGCTTCCGCCTTGTTGCCGCGCACCTGCGGAACGTCGCCGCCCGTCAGCTCGGATATGTCGCCGAGCTTGCCCTTCAGCTCGAGCACGATGCGCTGGGCGAGCTTCGGCCCGACACCGTTAGCGAGCGTCAGCAGCTTGTAGTCCCCCGCCGATACCGCGGAGGCGAAGCGGTCGGGAGTAAGCTCCGAAAGTATCGCCAGCGCCGCCTTCGGCCCGACGCCGCTGACGGAGATCATGCTGCGGAAGCAGTCCAGCTCCTCCTGCGTCAGAAAGCCGTAAAGCTCGGCGGCGTCCTCGCGGACGACGTAGTGAGTGAGCAGCTTCACCTTTTCGCCGAGCGCGGGCAGATTGCGGTAGGTGTTGCTCGACACGCCGGCGTAGTAGCCCACGCCGCCGCAGTCGACGACCGCCCAGCCGGGGCCGGCGCTGTCAAGTATGCCTCTGAGATGATGATACATAGCGTTTCTCCGTTATCTTATATTTCTGCGGGCGGCGCCGCGGTTCATTTCGTAGACGTTCAGCGAGCCGGAGCAGTGCGCGTGGCAGACGGCCACGGCGAGCGCGTCGGCGGCGTCGTCCGGACGCGGTATCTGCTTGAGATTGAGCAGCATGCGGGTCATTTCCATTACCTGCTTTTTCTCCGCCTTGCCGTAGCCGACGATCGCCTGCTTGACCTCGGCGGGATTGTATTCGTAGACGCCGACCCCCGTCTTCTGCGCCGCGAGGAGCAGGACTCCCCTCGCCTCCGCGACGGGTATGCCGGTGGTGATATTTTTGCTGAAATAAAGCTCCTCCATCGAGATGGCGTCGGGGCGGTATTTCGCGAAAAGCGCGGAAGCGTCCGCGAAGATGCGCTCCAGCCGCTCCGGCACGGGAGTATGCGCCGGCGTGGTCAGCACGCCGTAGTCGAGCGTTCTGAAGCGTCCGCCCGCGTAGTCTATGACTCCGAAGCCGATGGTAGCGAGTCCCGGATCTATGCCGATGATAATCAATATCTTCTCCCCCGTACGAGCGCCGCGGCCGTAACCGCGAGCAGTATCGCGATGCCCGCGAGCATCCATATCCATACCTTCAGCCCGAGAAAATCGTTCATAAGGAAGGACGGCGCCTCAAACTGCGGGTTGTTCCCCTGATCGAGGTATTCGCCGATCGCGGTCGCCTCGGTCCAGTCGGATCTCATATCCCTGCCGGAAACGGCGTAGGCAAACCGGACGCGAACGTTGCTCCGCTTGACAGCCTTCGCATCCGCGAATTCCGGCTCCTGCGGCAGCGTGAAACGCGCCATGTCCGGCGCGGACTCCGCGGCGGGCGCGTCCAGCCACTCGCCCTCGTTAAGGCTCACCTGCGCGGTCAAACTCACGCCTTCGCCGCCGTTCTCACGCAGGAAGCGGTCGACCAGAGTGACCTGCACCGGCGCCTTCGCGGTCACGGCAAGCTCGGTGCCGTTCGCGCCGTCGACCGGCTCGGCGGATACCACTGCCGGCAGACGGAGCGCCTGCGGGAGCGTATCCTCCGTCACCTTCGTGGAGGCGGTCACCGCCGCCGACCACGGCGACGTGACGCTTTTGACAACAAGGTCGTTTTTGTCTATCCATTCGAGCTCCACGCGAACGCGGAAGCGGAATTCGTGTTCTTCATTCAGCAGACAACTGTTCTGCGGCAGCTCCGGGTCGTAGTAATAGACTCCTTCGGGAAGCTGATTACGCTCCTGCTCGCGCATCAGATTCAGCACTGAAACGCTGTTTCTGCGCGTGATAGTCAGCTTTCGCGCTGCACGCTGCACTTCGTTGCCGTCGTCGTCCGCTGCGGTGAAATAAAAGCTTTTCCAGGCGTCGCCGTCTATTGAGAACTGCACGTAGAGCTTGCCCTCCATCGTCAGCGCGTTATAACGCGCCGGATCGGTCGACATTACCTCTATTACGTCGTCCTGAAGGGTGAAGTAGATGAGCGTGCGGTACTGGTATTCCTCGGCGAGAAGATTCTCGGCGGCAACGCCGGTTGGGACGTTCAGCTTTTCCGGCACGGTCAGCGCGGCGGCGGGCGTTGCGAGCGCGAACGCAAGCAGCGCCGCAAGCATTATGGCAGCTGTTTTTTTCACGCGCTTCACGCCCCTTTCGCACGGCTTTTCGTCCCATTCGGCGACGGATAATAACACTACTCCATATTTACCCTACTATACAGAATATATTATAATACCAAACGGCGGATTTTGCAAGTGAAAGTTGCGGATGAGGCGAGTTTTCGCGCGCGCGCACTTGTATTTCGGAGCGTTTTGTGGTAAGATGTATTCGGAAACAAAAGCAAGGGAGTGAAACCCCGTGAGAAATAACGATACGCTCTATATCGTCGTGCCATGCTTCAACGAGGAGGAGGCGCTGCCGGAAACCTCGCGCGTACTGCTCGGGCGCGTCGCGGAGCTGGCGGAGGCGGGGCGCGTTTCGGCGGAAAGCCGCGTGCTCTTCGTCGACGACGGCTCGAAGGACGGCACGTGGAAGTTCATCGCAGGGCTGAAGTCCGTCAGCCCCTACGCCGCGGGGCTGAAGCTCTCGCGCAACCGCGGACATCAGAATGCGCTGCTCGCCGGGCTCCTCGCCGCGAAGGACGACTGCGATATGACGATTTCCATCGACGCCGACCTGCAGGACGACGTTTCCGTCATAGACGGCTTCCTCGATAAGTATTACGAGGGCTTCGACGTCGTATACGGCGTGCGCTCCGACCGCAAAAGCGACTCCGCCTTCAAGCGCGGCACCGCGCGGCGGTATTACAAAACGCTGCGGAAGATGGGCGTCGAGATCGTTCCCGACCACGCCGACTGCCGCCTGATGAGCAAGCGCGCGCTGGACGCGCTCGCGGAGTTCAAGGAGGTCAACCTCTTCCTGCGCGGGCTCGTGCCGCTGGTCGGCTTCCCCTCCGCGACGGTGGAGTACGCCAGACACGAACGCAAGGCGGGAAAATCGAAGTATTCGCTGAAAAAGATGCTCGCGCTCGCCTGGCAGGGCGTCACCTCGATGTCGGTGCGCCCGATACGGCTGATACTTACGCTCGGCGCAGCGCTTCTCGCGCTCGGGCTCGCCGCGCTGATCGCCTTCTCGATAGTGACCGCCTGCGGCAATCCGGAATGGAAGTGGACGATTATCCTCGCGGCGATCGCCGCCGCCTGCGGTCTGAACCTCACCGCCGTCGGCATAGTCGGCGAATACGTCGGCAAGGTCTACCTCGAAACAAAGGCGCGGCCGCGGTATATAGTTGAAGATTACTTCAAGTAACGAATACCGGAAACCGGAAAATGAATATTGAATAATTAACGAACAAAGCCGCGCCCGCGGGCGCGGCTTTGAATTATAATAACATGCAGTTCGGAAACCGCAGAAAGACCGTATACGGTTTTGCCGTATGCGATCCCGTTTTTATCCGAACGTTTTTCTACGAAGCAAAGCGGACGGAGCAAATTGCTCCGTCCGCTTGTGTGGCTATTTGCCGCTGCGCTTATCCGTAAGCGCAGACGCTATCAGGCAATGCGATAAGCGAGAGACTGATAGGCGATCATGTTGCCGGAGGCGTCATAAGCGTAAACGTACAGCGTGGCGTTTACACTGGTCACGTCAAAGTCCGCGGAATAGAAGTGATACGCTCCGTCCGCAAACCAGATGACGCTGCCGTTAGAATTGCTGATCAGCGTTCCGGATGCGCTGCCGTCGGAAGTCTCGTTGATGACGTCATACTTATAAATACCGGACGCATAGGTCGCAGCGTCGGTGTCGTCAAAGTCCTTCGTGATGAAGCGCGGATAACCCTGGCCGACGCTGAACACGACGGCCGCTCTGTATGTCGCGGCGTTAACGTCCTTGACTATGACCTGATTATCGGCGTCGACAGTGAACAGATCGGTGGACGCGGCAATCTTGGAAACGACGGCGTTCGCGCCGAGCGTTACGCTGTCGTTGAGCGTGGCGAGCGCAGCGCTGCCGCCGGTGATGTTGCCGTTGCAGCCAAACGCTCTGGCATCCTTGGAACCGATGATAGTGCCGTTCATAACGTTGCCGGTGCTGGTAACGGCTCCGCCGTTGGGAGCGGAACAGTTGTTAAGGAACGCGCTCGCGTGCGGCGCGACGACGCTGCCGTTGAACGTGCAGTTCGTCACGGACGCGGTCACCTGAGTTCCCTGAACGTATCCGAACAGGCCGCCGACGTAACCGTCGGAATTGGAGCTGGCAATGCTCAGATTATTCACGATTTTGTCGGCGGAAATCACAACGGTATCGCCGCTGCGATAGTAGGCGCCGAACGCATACGCGACCAGAGGGCCGAAGTGTGAAGCACTGTTGCCGATGATCGTACCGGCAAGGGTAAGATCGTGGAAGCTCAAGTTGTAGCTATCGACGTTCTGATTGCACGCGTAGCCGACGACAGCGGTGCCGACGCCGGTGTAGGCGATGGTTCCGTTGTAAATCTCTATGTTACGCGCATATCCGTACATGTACTTGGTTCCGAGGGTAACGGTCTTTCCGCCGAGGTCTATGGCGAAGGTTCTGGGATCGCCGGTCAGCCAGGAATGAGCCCAGTTGGTTCCGTCCTTAGCCGCGAAGTTGATATCCTCGGTCACCTTGTAATAAACCTTATCGGTGCCGGTCTCGGGATAAGAGCTTCCGATGCCGACGTCAACGTTGACCAGCTGATAGTAAGTGCCGATCAGATAAGGATACGCCTCGGTGCCGAGACCGCCGTCGAAGAAGTATTCAGCGGTGAAGGGGCTGAAGGAATCGGTGATGAAGGTAAGCTTTCCGGCAGTCTGATCGTAATAGTACTTATTCATCGCAACAGCGTCGAGGCTGTCGACCTTCGTCATCTCGGTCGCGTTGTGATAGAAGTGCTGCAGATCGACTACGCCGATATCAAGCTCGACCTTGATGCCGGCCGCGCTGGTGACCTTCTCGTTATCCTGATTGGTCAGCGTGACCTCATAGGTCGTGGTGCCGTTGCCGTCGGTAATCTGGAGATTCGAATCCGGAGTGCCGGGCAGAACGGTCAGGTTGAGGGTGTCGCCGTCGAGAGAATCGCCGTTCTCGGTCGTCGAAGCGGCGGGAACGGTAGCCTTGGCGTGAGAAGCCTCAAGGACCGTGTCGCCGGTAGCGGAATAAGGCGCGGAAGCGTTCTCAATCGGGAAGTCCGCGTTATCCGGAGAGCCGTTCGCGTTCGCGTCGTACTGGTCGTTGAAGCTGTCGGACTCGTAGGTGTACTGAGTGGCAAGGATCTTGAGGTCGAAATCGATCTCGCCTTCCTGATACTCGTTGCCCGCATTCTCGTCCATATGGATGACGAGCGCGAAGTTGTGGACGTCGCCCGGCTGCATCGGGACCTGGCCGGAAACGGCCTGAGTGCCCGCGGAAACAGGCAGCGCGCCGGCGGGAACCCAAGCGGTAACTCCGTTCGGGCCGACGGCGTCGGGCTCGATCTTGTAAAGCATCGCTTTGTCAAGATTCTTGACGATGTTGTAGGTCTCGAGAGCGACCTGATACTTGAGCGCGAGGTTGCCCGCGTTCTTCAGCTGCAGATACGCGATCTGAGTCTTGCCGGGCTCCCAGAGCGTCGCGGTGCTGTTCTGAGCAAGGTTCGCTCCCTGGAAGATCGGGGCCTGACTGTCGCTGATGTCGACGTAGGCGCCGGCGGTCTCGTCGTACTTCCAAAGCTCGAGGTCAAGCTTACCGGAAATAATCTTGTTTCCGGCGCTGGTCACGGAATCCGTAAACCACGCAAAGGTCGTACCCGCCAGCATAGTGAAGCACATCACGAACGAAAGGAAACTGCAGATGAACGCGCGCTTCGCTGACTTTTTCTTTGTCATTGTTCATTCCTCCTCAAAGAATGTCGAATATGAGAAATCTTACATATTCTTTTCTTTACGCAGTCAATCCCACATAATAGCAGAATTAACCTATAATACAGTTATATTCTATATCAACATCCGGAAATAGTCAATAGTTTTTCTCGATTTTTTGTCGGGATTTTTTGCGTTTTAACGCGCCGCACGATATTTTGATATCCGGGCGGCGTATTCCTCCGCCGGCACACAATATATAGTTCCGCAGGAAATAAAAAAATAACAGCGTGCGTCTGAAACGCACGCTGTTCTGCGGTTTTTAGCCGGTTTTTCGCCCGTTTTCTCTCTTACTCCGTGGCGAAATTGGTGAAGTAGCCCTGGATGAGGACGACGGGGGTTCCCCTGTCGCCGCTGCCGCTGGTCAGGTCGCAAAGGCTGCCTAGCAGGTCGGTCAGGCGGCGCGGAGTCGTGCCCTGCGACTGCATATTGCCGACGAGGCTCTTATCCTTCTCGCGGATGCGGGAGCGCATCGCCTCGGCGAGCGCTTCGCCGGACAGGGAGGCGAACTCGTTATCCGCGAAGTACTTCATCTTCAGCTCGTTGGGCGTGCCCTCGAGGCCGGCGGTGTAGGCGGGGGAAACGACCGGGTCGGCAAGTTCCCAGATGCCGCCGACGGGATCCTTGAAGCCGCCGTCGCCGTAGACCATGACCTCGATGCGCTTGCCGGTCGCTTCATAGAGCGAGGCGGCGAGCTTCTCGACGAACTTGTCGGCGTCGCGCGGGAAGAGCTTGACCTTCTCCTCGGTCGCCTTGTTGCTGCCGAGCAGGCCGTACTTCGGGTTGAAGCCGCTGCCGTCGACGGACGCGGTCATCAGCTCGTCCATCGCCCAGACGTTCGCGCCCGCGCCCTTCAGGATGCGCTCGGTGCGGCGGCGGGTGTGGATGTCGCAGTTGATGACGTTATTGGTATAGTTAAGGATGAAGCGCGGGTCGTTGGAGAAGATTATCTCCACGTTGTCGCCCAGCGTGCGGTAGTATTCGATATAGTCGACGCCGGTGAACTTATGCACGGTGTCGTTGCCGAACTTCGCGCGGAACTGCTCGAGGGTGAAGCTGTCCTTGTAGGGATCGACTCCCGCGGCGTCGACCTGCTCCCAGGTCAGAAGCGGGTTGCCGACCTCGTCGGAGGGGTAGGAAAGCTGTACGATCAGCTTGCCCGCCGCGCGCGCGAAGGCGCGGAGCATTATCGCGAATCTGTTTCTGCTCAGGATCGGGAAAACCAGGCCGATTGCGCCGTCGCCGAGCTTGGCGCGGACGTCCGCGGCGATCTGGTCGCAGGTCGCGTAGTTGCCCTGCGTTCTCGCGACGACCGCTTCGGTGACGCCCACGACGTCGCCGTCGTGAAGGGCGAAGCCCTCTTCGGCGGACGCCTTGATGATGCTCGACGTAACGCCGGCGATAAGGTCGTCTCCCTGCTGGAAAATCGGGGTGATTATTCCTCTTGAAGTTACTCCCGTGTATCTCATCTTGTATCTTCCCTTCCGGCTTGCGCCGTAAAAATTACTCGTTTTCGCCCGCGGTTTCTTCGCCCTCGGGCAGCTTGGTGATGCGGACGCTCTGGATGCGGTGATCCTCGACCTTCAGCACCTCGAAGCGCAGGCCGTCGAACTCCACGACGGGCGTTTCGCCGTCGTCGGGGACGCGGTCGAGCCGGTCGATGAGCATTCCGCCGAGGGTGGCGTATTCGCCCTCCGGCAACTCGACGCCGATGCTCTCGGAGACCTCCTCGAGGTCGGACGCGCCGTCGATGACGAAGACGCTTTCGTCGACCTTGACGATCTCCTCGTCCTCGTTATCGTATTCATCCTGAATATTGCCGACGATGGCTTCGAGCAGGTCCTCCATCGTGACGATGCCGGCGGTGCCGCCGTATTCGTCGAGCACGACCGCGATGTGCTGGCGGCGGTTCTGCAGCTCGCGCAGCACTTCGGAAACCGTGTTCGTATCCGGCACGAAATAGACCGGCCGCAGCAAGGTCTTTATGTTGAAGTTTTTCGGTGCGTTCTTCGTGACGAACTTCAGCAGATCCTTGACGTAGAGCACGCCGATTATATCGTCTATCGTTTCTTTGTAAACGGGGATACGCGAATATCCCTCTTTTATCGCGATTTCGACCGCCTCGTCGATGCCGTCTTCAACGGAAATGGCTTCGATCTCCGTGCGGTGGGTCATTATCTCGCTGACGCGGATGTCGTTGAGCTCGAAGACGTTGTCGATCATCTCTTTCTCCGACTGCTCGACGACGCCGGCCTCCTCGCCCTCTTCGACCATGATGCGGATCTCCTCCTCGGTCACTTCCTCGGAGTTGAGATTCGGGTCGACGCCGCAGATACGGAGCACGCCGTTAGTCGTCTTGGTAAGCAGCCAGACGAAAGGCGCGAATATCTTAGATATCCCCGTCACGAAGCCGGAGACCGCAAGCGCGAGCTTTTCGGACTTCTGCATCGCGATGCGCTTCGGCACCAGCTCGCCGAAGACGAGCATGAGAAATGAAAGCAGCAGCGTCAGCACAACGAGCACCGCGACCTCGACCGCGCCTCTCGACGCGCTCGCCGGATCGCAGAAAAGATTGCTGACCGGAGTCACGAAGCTTTTCGCCGCGCTCGCGCTCGCCATGAGTCCCGCGAAGGTCACGCCGACCTGAATGGTCGCGAGGAACTTCGCCGGATTGTCGATGAACTTCATCAGCCGTTTCGCTTTTTTGCCGCCTTCGTCGGCCATCTTCCTGACCTTGCCCTCGCTGACGGATATGACCGCTATCTCGGTCGCCGCAAAGAAAGCGTTGACGGCTATAAGCACTATCAATAAAAGTATTCTGAGCACTATGCCCGTTGTCGTGTCTCCGCCGGAGACCTGTGATACGGTATCAACCGCTGATGCGCCGGCCAAAACCGGCATTATACTTCCACCGTCCATATGGATACCTGTTATTTCTCCTTTCGATTCAAACGCGGTATGAGCGCGGAAAGCGCCCTCTAACAAATTATCATAATACAATACATATGCGGCTTTGTCAAGTGAAAAAACACAACCGGTTGTGATTTTCACAACCGGTTGAAAAGTATTACCCTATCTGATAGAAGCAAAGCCGTCCGTTCTCCGTACAGACGACGGCGCGTGTGCCGTCAGTCGAGAGGGCGCATCCGGACGCAAAGCCCGAGACGCCCTTCAGCTCGTACTTCACGTTCAGCTCCGCGTCGCAGAAGAACGCCTTGCCGTCGTAGCCCGCGCTTAGCACTCCGCCGCGCACCGACGCCTCGCAGACGGAGGCGCCGTGAAGGGCGCGTACCGCGGTTATCTCGACCGGTTCGCCGAGCGCGTAGCGCCTCAGCGCTCCGTCGCCGCCCGCGGTGTAAAGCGCGCCGCCGGACGCGTATATCCCGTTTATCGCGCTCAGGCAGTGAGACGAAGTATAGTACCTGACGTTCACGTAGATATCCCACAGCATAAGCTTGCCGGAGGCGTCGCCGCTGGCGAGGGCGCCGTCGTTTATGAATTTCAGCGCGGTCACGGCGCAGTCGTGTCCGTTGAAATAGGTGAAGAGCTTGCGCGAGCCCGTATTGTAGACGCGGACGTAGCCGTCGTTGAAGCCTATCGCGAAGCGGTCGCCGGAGAAATTGATCGCCGCGGAACGCGGAGCCGATTCGGCGTTTATCACCGCGAGCGACTCGCCGCTGTCCGCGCTCCATATGCGTATCGTGCCGTCCCGCGCACCGGTCACGCACACGCCGGAAACCGCGAGCGCGCCGCAGGTTATGCTGTCGGTATGACCGGAGAGGGTTTTATACGCGCCGGAGAGACAATCGACGACGTAGGCGTTCCTGCCGCCGCGGCAGAGCACCAGCAGCAGGTCGCCGCCGCGCCCGGGCACAAGCGAGGTAACGGTGCCCTCGAAGCCGGAGACACCCATATATTTCACGCCGTTTCCGGTGTAAAACTCAACTCCGTCAGCGACCGCGACGGCGAAACCGCCGTTGACCGCGGCGGCTCCGTGGCAGACTCCGCCCGCTGAGGCGGTCGCCATAGGATCGATCGGCGTTCCCCCGCCGGCGGGGGACATCGTTTCGCCCCTGGGCTTCCGGAATTTTACGTAGTCTATGCTTTCGGAATACGGCGGCGCAAAGCCCTCGATCGAGAGCGTCATCAGCGTGCCGGTGAACGAAGCGCGCGCGGCGTCGGTGGTGACGTTGAAGACCGAATACATGACGCCGTCGAAGTAGAACCGTATCTGTTCGGCGTCCCATTCGACCGCGTATTCGTGCCAGCCGTCCAACTCCGCGCCGAGGCCGAGCTGCCCGTGCTTTACGGTCGTCGCACCGTCGGTAAAGGAAACGCCGCAGCGCAGCGTTCCGTCCGCGACGGAGTTGTCGAAAACGTCCACACGCGCCGCTTCGCCGGTGGCGGTCAGCGCGGTCATATACGCGCGCGCTCCCTGCTTCAGACGCGCCTTTATCTCTATCCTGCCGCCGTCGAACACCCAGCTGCCGTCTGTCGTCAGGTCGTTGCCCTTTCGCGTCCACATTGCCGAGATGAAGCCCGGCTCGAAATTATCGACGAAAACGCTCTGCCAGGATACCCCGTCCACCTCATAGATGAACCAGGCGTCGTCATCCATCAGCTCCTCCCTCTCAAGAACAAGCTGACCGTGATACATATTCAGCACTCCGCCGTAGGGGATCGAAGTTATAACGTACCTGCCGCTTTCCGCCTTTTTGACGTCCCAGCGACGTCCCGCAACGAAGCCGGAGTCGCGCAGCATCGGGTAGCCGCCGACCTCGGAAAGCATTTTGCCCGAGGATTTTGAAATGATGTAATACCCGCCCTCCGCGGCCGGTATGAAGAGGAATTCCTGCGAATTCGAATCGCGGCGCTCCTCGTGATATATCGTCATATCGGGCGTAACGACGGTGTTAAAGCCGTCCGACGTCCGCACGGTACGCGAGTCGGTAACGTCCGGCGCGGCGCGTACCGCGTTGTCGTCCGCGGCGTAGACGATCTTGTAGAAGCTGCTTGTCTTCAGGCTGCCGGCGGCGGTCTCCGAATACCCCTCGCGCTCGATATTGCAGGCGACGGAATTGCGGAGCAGCTCCGACATACGCGCGTAGTACTGCTCGTCCGTCTCGCTCTGTTCGCTGCCGGAATCGCTCGAGGATTCGGAAACGTCGTCCTGCGAGAACTCCGACCAGCCGTAGTTGTAGCGGTGATCGCTGTAGCTTCTGGAACCGAACCGGTAGGGTTCCTTTTTGCCGACCGCCATAAGCACAACGAGCAGCGCGACTATCAGCGCGAGCGCGATAACGGGCAAGAAAAGAAGCTTCGAGCCCGCCCACGCGGGCCCGAAGCCTTGTGAAAACTTATTTTTGATATTCTCAAAAAAATTCTTCATACGGTGATCAGCCGACGATACCGGTCTTCTCGATGCTCTGCGTGAAGAAGCGCTGGAAGATGATATAGACTATCAGCGGAGGCGCTATCGTCAGCAGACATCCCGCCTGCATGTAGGTGATGATCGAGTACGGGTCGAAGCTTACGCTCGCCTGGCTCATGCTCAGCAGGCTGCGCAGGCCGGAGAGCCTGACCGAAACCGTGCCTATGTTCGAGAAGAACATTCCGGATACGTAATAGTCGTTCCAGTACCAGACGAAGGAGAACAGGAAGACCGTGATGAACGCCGCCGAAGACAGCGGGATCATTATCTGGATGAACGTTCTGACAGGTCCGCAGCCGTCGATGTACGCCGCGTCCTCCAGCTCCTTCGGCAGTCCGCGGAAGAACTGGCGGAAGATGTAGATCATTATACCGGCGCGGATGCCGTTGGCGAAGATCGCGGGCAGGTAGAGCGACCAGCCGGTGTCGAGAATGTTCGTCGACCACAGCTTGCCGGTTATCAGCTGCACTATCTTACCGATCCCGAAGAAGTCAAAGTATCTGAACTGGATGAACTGCGGGATTATCGTCGTCTGCGACGGGATAATGACCATCAGCAGAACCAGCACGAAGAGGAACTTCTTACCCTTGAACTTGAATCTCGCGAAGCCGTAGCCGGTTATCGCGCAGGACGCGACCGCCAGCAGCGAGCTGAGTATACTGAAGAGCACCGTCTGCTTCAGCGCGTCCCAGTACTTCATCAGATCTATCGTCATCTTGAAGTTGTTGAGCGTCAGCGTTCTGGGGATCCAGACCACGGACGGATCCATGACCTCTTCCGGTACGCGGAAGCCCATGGAGAACATATAGATTACGGGATAGATGATGATGAAGCTCAGACCGATAAGCAGCAGCGTTCTGAATATCGCCCACGCGTAATGCGCCAGCTTGCTGGTCGCCTTCTTGGCGAAGTAGGGGTTCTTCTCGTGCTTTTCGCGCAGGAAGCTCTTCGCTCTGCCGGGGAAGCCGAATACTTTTTCTTTCAAATCCATATCAGCGCCCCCCTTAATCCACCGAGTAGAAGACCAGTCGGTCGATTATCACGTATACGATACCGATGACCGCGAGGGCGAGCAGCGAATAGATTATCGCGAGGACGGAGCCGTATTCGATCCTGCCCTTGTTCTTGACCTGATCGGTGATGTACGTCATTGTACTGCTGGAGTAGTCGGTGAAGGAGTCGACTATCGTGTAGATCGACGCCAGCAGGATCATCGGAGAGATCATCGGAATGGTGATCTTCCAGAAATCCTCCCACGCCGTGGCGCCTTCGATCGAGGACGCCTCGTAGAGGTCCGGAGATATAGTCTGCAGAGCCGCTATAAACAGCAGTATCTGCACGCCCGACTTCCACGCGAAGTTGAACATCTGGTTCGTGAAGTTCGAGATGAAGTTGACTATGTCCGCCTGCAGGTTCAGCGAATAGAGGAAGTTACTGAGTCCGAACGCCTGCACCATCGAGCCGCCCTTCGAGCCGCTCAGAACGACCGTCGACATCGAGTCGCCCTGGATTATCGAGATGACGACGCCGCTGGTGACGATGACGGGCAGGAAGAATACCGCTCTCGCGAAGGTCCTGCCGCGGAACTTTCCGTTGAGTATGACCGCTATCGTAAGGCTGAATATGACTATGCCCGGCACGGAGTAGAACATACTCAGGAAGGAAGTCACCATGCTGCGCAGGAAGGACGGGTCGGTCTGGAACGCGTACTTTATCCACTCAAAGTTGTTCCAGCTCAGCGTGTAGCCGCCGACCTGCTGATTGATGTTTATGTCGCAGAAGGCGAACTCGAAAACGCCGATCAGCGGACGGATGAAGAAGGTCAGCACGCCGATGATCCAGATGGCTATGAAGCCGTAGCCGTAAAGCCCCTTCTTGCGCTCGTATGACATCTTGTGCCTCCCGCGGCGGCGCAGCGGGCTGCGCGAAGCGCCCTCCATTCCCGCGTAAGCGGGCTCGAGGACCGTTATGCGCTCGACCTCCGCCTCGGCGGCGGCGATCCCGGGGGCGGCTTCTTCGACGCTTTCGACCGCTTCTTCGACTGTTTCGGCGGCTTCTTCCGCTTCAGCCTCGACGGCTTCGACCGCTTCGGCCGCTTCTTCCGCTTCAGCCTCGACGGCTTCGAGCTTTTCGATCTCGCCGTTCACGCCGATCTCGTCGTCAGGGGCGAATCTCTTTCTGAAAATCATTGCACGCTTCCCTCCTCCGAAACGATAACGTAACTGTCGGCGGGCACCGTAACGCCCTGCTCGGTGACGAAGTCACGCTCCGTGTAGTTGAAAACTATCTTCTTACCGCTCTCGTACGTGCTCTCGGTCACGCCCTCGGCCAGTCTCTTGTGGCCGCGAAGGACGTTCGAGCCGAGCTCGTCGTAGACTCCGGTAAGCTCCTTGTACGCCGCGACAGCGCCTTCAAAGCCGTTCTCGTAGCTCGCGCCGTAAAGGAATTCGTACCAGGTATCCTTCAACTCGTAAGGATCCTTGTAGATGAAGGTGTAATACAGCGCGCTGCCGGTCTCCATCGTGCGCATCAGCGCGTCGTGGATATCGCCCTCGAAGTTCAGCGCGGGCGAGGTGTAGATCATGCTGCCGCTGATCACCATCTGATAGAAGGGCACGCTGTAATCCGTCAGGTCGTAGCCGGAGGAGGTCGTCGGGACCTCGGTGGCGTAGTCGACGTATTTCAGCTGGTAATAAATCGGGAACTTGGTCATCACGGAGTTCTTCTCCGTCGCGACGGTGAACATATTCTCCTGATAGATGCTGTAGGCCTCTCTGGAAATGAAGCCCGTGCGGGAGAAGTTGCTGTAATGCGTCTGTTCGTTATTCATATAGACGCCGAACTTCGTGCCGGTATCGTTGGCGTTGTTCAGATAACGCGTGATCAGCTCCTCGAACTTCAGCGGCGTTATCGCGCTCGCGCCGCGGCTGTACGCGCCGGCGTAGCCGGTTGCCACGGAGTAGGCGTAAAGCGCGACGGGGCTGCCGCTGAGGCTCTTCGCGGTGTCGGAGTTCTTCGTCAGTCCGCTGCCGTTGCTGTTGAGGTTGATCGGGTTGTAGCTGAGATAGAGCTTGCCGTTCAGCCTGTCGTAAAGGCTGCGGAGCTTCTTGACGGAGCCGAGGCCGGACGGGATGCTTATATCGGTGATGAATTTGCTCTTCTTGATATCCGTCGTGTTGTATCCGGCGTAGGTCGCGACGACGTTCTTGATGCCGACTCCGTCGAAGTCGTCGAGTATCTCGTTGATATTATCGACGCTGGTGAATACCTTGAGCTTGTTGACAGGTATGCCCGCGACGCTCTCCTTCTTGTACTGGCCGCCGATGAAGTTCATGAATATCGGCAGGTCGGCGTTATCCTCCTCTTTCTCGCGATTGACGAGGATGGCGTTGTCGGTCATATACCCGCGGACGGCGTCCGCCATTTCGACGTATCCGGCGTCCTTTTCAAGCAGCAGGTAGTTGACCTCGGCGATGGAGAACTGCGCGCCTTTGGTGTAGTACTTCTCGACCTCGCGGGCGGTCCAGTCGCCGCGCTCGCCGATCGTTACCGTGCCATGGGTGTAGCGCTCGAAATTGGGATAGACCTGGTTCTGAAGGTTCTTTGAACCGGAGGTGTACGCAACGACGGTCGCCGCGGAGTCGCCTTCGGTTATAAGCGCCGCAAAGGACGTGTCGTTGTTCTTCACGCCGAAGACGGGCAGCGCGGGAATGTAAACTCCGGAGGAACGGTAGTCGTAACGCAGAGCGGTATCCAGACCGTAGACCGGCACGGAGTACTTCGCGATGTTGGAAGAAAGCCCTTCGTTCTTGCCGTTGTTGAACTCGATTATCGCGCCGCTGCCGTCGGGAACGAGCATATATCCCTCGTCCTGAACGGAGCCGGAGTTGAAGTAAGGCAGGATGACGACGTTGGATACGACGATGCGCTTCGTGCCGTCCTTCTTCGTCTTTTCCTTTATCTGATTCTCGAGCGTGTACGCCTTAAAGCCGGTATCCGTCAGCTGAACGTAGAGCGGAACGGTGACGTTCGGAGTCGAGAAGTGATACTTGCAGACGAAGCCGTCCTCGATGCCCTGGATGCTGAAACCGTCGGCGTTGTCGGCGCGGTCGCTCGACGCGTGCCAGTAGGAGTTATAGCCCTCGGCGGTGCTGGTGCTGTTATCGTAGGTCGTGATGAGCAGCTGCGAGTACATCTCCCACTTGAACTTGCCCGCGGCGGTCTCGCCGTCGCTGTCTCTGTCCTGCGGGTTGGAGAACCAGATCTGCTCGCCGTCGCCCTTGACGACGCAGAACTCGCCGCGGCTGCCGTAGCATTTCGTGCCGTCCGAAAGGTCGTAGATACCGCCTTCGGCGCAGACGCAGAGCGTGTAGTCTCCCTTGCGCGCCGCCGGTACCATGTACTCCGGCACTCCCGCGGGGAGCGAAACGCCCGCAAGCGGGACGAAATCGAAGGTCTCGACCTTGCGCTTGGCAAGCGGGACTATATCCCTGCGGCCGAGAACGGGAAGCACGAGGGACGCGAAAAGCTCCCAGAGGATAAAGAGGATGATCAGTATGATGAGCACGGGCTTGAGCCACTTCTTGGTCCTGCCCCACTTCGTTTCATCCTTGGTCAGAACGAGCGAAGCCTTATCGAATTCAGCTTCTTCGATCTGCTCGGACTGCTTTTTCTTTCCGAATTTCATATATCTGCTCCCCCTTCCCTTAAGATATCCTGTACGCTATCTCGTTGTAGACCGAGAGCAGGAAAACGTAGAACTGCTGGATAAGGCTGATCGACAGCGCCACAAGAACCGCGACGACGATCATGAACGCTACGGTGCATACTATCGTCAGCACCGAGCCCGCCATCCTGAACTGGTGGATGCCCTTGACCATATTCATCAGCAGCCAGATGCTCCAGAGAGTACCGATATAGGTGATGACGTTCAGCAGCGCGCTCTCATCGTATGTGATGAAGTTGCTGGCGATCGCCTTCAGGATTATCGATACGCTGTAAGGAAGCAGCGAATAGCAGGTGCCGTAGAAGATCTTGCGCAGGTTGCCTTCGCCGTTGGTAAAGGTCGTGACCGCCCAGTTGGACGCGATGAACAGCAGCGCGATAACGACCGTCTGCAGCATTACCATTCCTATATCGAGGTCCTCCGGCTTGTTGGTGTTCAGTATGAAGCCGGTCGACTGTCTCTCGATGACGCGGGAGATGAAGAAGAGGAAAAGTATTCCTATAGAATAATATATCTGTCTGTTACGCCACTGGAAACGCAGGTCTTCAAAGCCTTCTATCGGGTGACGCGCGATATAGAACGGACTGAAGATGTCCTTGTAGTCCTCCGGCTTGCCGCGCTTGCGGTTGAACCAGCGCTTGAAGCGGCCGATCTGACTGAGCAGGACAATCAGCACCACAAGACCGACGACGACCCACACGAAGTTCTTGCGGATCAGGTCGGCGCGGTAATACTTATACGCCTGCGAATAGGTCTCGCGGTCGAAACCGAGCTTCAGATATTTGAGAGCCTCTTTGTAATTCTCTTCCTCGTAATACGCCTTGCCGATGCCGGTGTACGCCATTTCAAAGTTGGAGTTGCGGAGGATGACCTTTTTCCAGATCTCCTTCGCCTCGGCGTATTTGCCTTCGTTGAAGAGCAGCGTGCCCTGATGGACGAGCTCGCCGTATTCCGTCGGCGACCACTTCGTGACGTAGCCCTTGTGCATATCGAGAACGAGGATGCTGTCGTCCGGCAGCGACTCGATCGCGATAGGCTGACTGGAGGTTCCCGCCTGATCGCCGAGTCCGCTGAAGATGAAGAGCAGCTCGCCGTCCTGGTCGTACTGGAAGAGCCTGCCGCGGGTATAGTCGATGACGTTGATGAAGCCGTTATCGGAGATGTCGATGTCCTTGAAGCGCGTCTCCTTGGAAACGCCGAGGTCCCACGACATCTCAAGGTCGCCGAAGACGGCCTTGTTTCTGCCGACGCGGACCGTCTCGGTCTGCAGGACGTTATCGCCGACGGCGTTCAGCTTTTTGATCGCGTTCGCGCCGTTGTCGGCTATGGTGTAAATGAAGTTTTCGCTGTCGACGTCGAAGCCGTTGTACGCCGTCGGAACGTAGTTGGCGGTGTAGCTGGTCGCCTTCTTCGTCATTATCTTACGCCAGGCGCGCTCGACGAGCAGTCCGGCGGTGACGGCGACCTTGTTCGCGCCGTAGAAACCGACGAAGGTACCGTCCTCACGGTAGACGATCGCGCCGTAGTAGAAGCCCTCGGAGAGGATATAGATCTGACCGAGCCCGTCCTTCAGAACGGCGGTCGGCTTCATTTTGATATCCTGACGGAAAATGTCGCTGTCCGGCTTGGTGAACTCGGCGACGATGTTTCCGCCGTCGTCGATGCAGATGACCTTGTTGCCGACGGTGATCTCCTGCTTCGTGCCGTCGGGGTTGCGGACGATCTCGCCGTTTTCGTCATAAACGGTCAGCGTTTCGTTGTTCGTATCCGCGATGTAGATGTGCTTCTCGTCGGTATCGACGAAGAATCCGTTCGGGTCGTGGAGCTTATACTCCGTGCCGTCCTTCTCGTAGAAGCGATCGATGACCTTGACGAGGTTGAAGTCGAAGTCGGTCACGATTATTCTGCCGCTCTGCGCGCTCGTGCCGTCGGAGTTTTCGGAGACGGCGGTCTCCGTTTCCGAGGCGGCTGCCTCGGCGGCTTCGACGGCGGCTTCGCCGCTCGTCTCTTCAAGGCCGGTGCCGGTGTAGCCGGAGTCGAGAATATAGATGTGGTCGTTGCGCACGAATATATCCTTCGGGCTGCTGAGCTTGCCCACGCCCATATCGTGGCCGCTGACGACCTTCGTCACCTGATAGCCGTCCGGCGCGACGCGCGCGGTGCTGTAGGTGTCGTAGGTGTAGGTGTCGTAGGATACGGCGGCGGAGGCGGGCATCGCGGCGAGCGACATCGCGAACGCGAACACGAGCGACAGCGTTATGAATCTGACGAAGTAATTACTGTTTCTCTTCATACGCCTTACTCCTTTATGCCCGAATACGCCATGGTCTCGATAACGTTCGACTGCGTCAGTATGAAGACGAGCAGCGGCGGGATTATCATTATGACCGAGGCGGCTGCCGCGGCGCCGGAACGCGCGATTCCGGACGCGGTTATCTGGGCGAGCACCGTGGGAAGCATTTTCCAGGCCTCGTCGTAAATGTACGTTCCGCCCGAGTTGTTCCAGAGCCCCTGGAACGTGAAGATTATCAGCGTCAGCCACGCCGGCTTGACGGAGGGCATCACGATGCTGCGGAAGATCTTGAACGTGCCCGCGCCGTCGATCGTCGCCGATTCGATAATGGACGGATGTATCTGCTCCATAAACTGCTTCATGAGGAAGAGTCCGAAGGAGCCGCCGATGGCGGGTATGATTATCGCCAGCGGTGTGTTGATCAGGTTCAGTTTATTCATTACTATGAACGACGGCATCGCGGTAACGGAGCCGGTGAAAAGCAGCGAATAAACTATGATGGTGAAGAAGGTCTTGGAGCCCGGGAACTTATACTTCGCGAGCACGAACGCGCCCATCGACGCGACGATGACGTGAAGCAGCGTACCCGTGACGGAGACCATGACGCTGTTGGTGATGTATCTGGAAAGCGGGACCCACAGCGAGTTGGTCAGCTGACCGAGAACGATGAAGTTATCGATCGTCGGGTTTCTCGGGATCAGACGCGGCGGGTAACGGAACAGCTCCTCGGCGGGCTTGAAAGCCTGCATCAGCGTGAAGACGAAGGGGAGCATGAAGAACGCGGCGAACGCCAGCAGCAGCACGAATATCGCGATATTGCCGGCGCGGCTTCTGGCGTGCCTGCCCGCGCGTTTCGCACGGACGCGGCGGTTTCTCGCCTTTATCGCCTTTTTGCGCGCCTTCATTTCCTCTTTGGACATGAAGTCCTCTGCTGTGAGGAGACGCTTTTCGCCGTTAGCGTTCTGCTCGGCGAGTTTCTTTTTCTTTGACATATTGCCGACGTCACCCCCTTACAGATACTTCTGGAGTACCTTACGTACTCCGACGTTGGCGAAGATCATCAGCACAAACAACACGGTCGATATCGCGCAGGCGTAGCCCATTTCGTATCGTCCGCTGACGTCGTAGATATGCGTCAGTATCGTCGCCGCCGAATAGTCTGTCGACGGGTTGCCCGCGAACGCCACGCAGATGTCGCCGGCCGCGAAGGAGGACGCTATCTGCATGACCGCGCCGAAGAGCAGCTGCGGCCCCATCGACGGGAGCGTGATGTGAAGAAGCTCCTGCCAGCGGTTGCTGACGCCGTCGACCGCGCCCGCTTCATAAAGCGAGGTGTCGACGTTCTGGAAGCCTGCGACGAACGCGAGGAAGCCGGTGCCCAGACTCGCCCATACCTGAACAATCATTATGATCGTCAGGTTGTACTGCGGGTCGCTCAGCCACAATATCGGTTCGTCTATCAATCCCCAGCTCATCAGTATACCGTTCGCCCAGCCGTACATATCGCCGGAGAATATCAGGCTCCAGATCATATACAGCGAGCCGCTGATACTCGGCGCGTAGAACATAAGCGTCATCAGCGTGCGGAGCTTCGGGCCCAGCTCGTTGACGAACCACGCGAGCATAAGGCAGGCGAAGTAGCTCAGCGGGCCGGTGATGACCGCGAAGACAAGGGTGTTCTTTATCGCCTTCGGGAAGATCGTATCCGAAAGCAGCAGTCTGATGTAGTTGTCGAATCCGACGAAGCCGGGAGTCTGCACCATGTTGTAGTTGGTGAAGCTCAGGACTATCGCCGCCGCGACGGGAATGACGGTGAAGATCGTGAAGATGATGAAGAAGGGGGCGAGCATAACGTACTTATCCCAGTTGCGCGCCACGAGAGTTCCCTGCAGCTTTATGTATTCTTTCGGCTTCAGCTTGCGCTTGACGGGCATTTTTACTTCTGTCGTCATTTCTCATCCACCTCCAGACCGAATTCCTTGCGTTTGGTCGTTATCTCCGCGTTGATCTCCTTGTTGTAGCTCAGGAGCATCTCTCTCGGGTTCTTCGAGTAGATAACGACGTTTCTGAACGCGAAGGTTATGTTTCTCGAATAGTAGTAGTCGCCGATGACAACGGGATTGATGAACATGTTGTCCCACTGTTCTTTCAGCACCTTCCACTCCTTGGCGCTCCAGGGAAGGCGTTCCGCGGCGGCTCTGTTGGCCGTGTCGTAACGGCCGGCCGCGCCGAGTAAGGTCTCGATATCGAAGCCGTACTTCGCCTGCGCGTCCTCGCTGGTGAACCAGTCGATGTACGCCCACGCCGCGTCCGCGACTCCGCGCTTGACCGCGCGCTGATAGATAAGAGCGCCCGCGCCGCCGCCGGAATCGATGTTGTTGACCGTGCCGTCCTCCATAACGGTGCCGGGGATCGTAGTCATCTGCCACAGACCCTTCAGCTCGGGCGCCGCGTAGTTCAGCTGGTTGACGAAGGTGTAACCCGCGAAGCCCATCGGCATTTCGCCCGTTCTGAAACGTGTGTAGAGGTCGTAGCGCTGCGGCATACTGTACTGCGAGTAGAAGCCGGTCCACTGCTTGAACACCGCGAGGGCGGTGGTCGTATCGAGATTGGTCTTCTTCAGGTCGTCGCTGTAAAGGCTCAGGCCGTTCTGCTTCAGCAGCGTCAGGAAGATACCGCTGTCGACGGCGCTGTCGCTGCCGTTCGGGATACCGACCTGCATATTGTTGTTCTGCAGCACCGTCAGGACTTTGTAGAACTCGTCCCAGGTCTTCGGCGGCTCGAGCCCGAGCTCATCGAAGATGTCGGTGCGGTAGAAGAGCATATTGAAGTTTTCGGTTATCGGGATCGAATAGTGGCCGGTGTGACCTGTCTTGTCGGTGAATCTGTAGGGCTCGCCGGCGTACTTCGAGAAGCGCTGCATGACGTCCTCGTAGCTGCTGACGGTGTACTTCTCGCCGTTGACTCCGGTCAGCTCGCGGCTCTTGAACTGCGACATATCCACCAGCGCTTCACGGGCGGACAGGTTGACGACGTCGCCGCCGCCGACGAAGAGGACAACGTCAGGTCCGTCGTTCGCGATATTCGCCTGGATGAGGTTCTGCTGAACAAGACTGACCTTGACGCGAATGCCCGTCTTCGAGGTGAAGTCGGAGTCGCTCATCTCCTTGATGAGGTTCGCCTGATCGCGTCCGAGGTTTACCCATACGCGGAGAACGTCCTCGCCCTCGGCGTTGGAGCCGACGGAGTTGTAGTCCTCGACGTAGGTGGCGAAGTAAGCCTTGATCTTATAGCTGAGGTTCTTGAAGAAGCCCTTGTCCTCGACGAACTCTTCGACGTCCTTGGCGGTGGCGGTCAGGTAGTCGAGCTCCAGCGGCTGCTCCTTCAGCTTGACGGAGAGCGCCGCGAGGGCGGAAATGTTATCCTTGAACATCGAGAGTCGGACCGGAATAGTCTCGGGATCCTTCAGCAGGCTCTTGAGCTGAACGCTCATGTTCGTCAGCGACGCGACCTCGGAGGAGGACGAACCGCCGCGGATCTCGATCAGTCGTTCTCTGATGCTCTCGCACTGCTCCTTCAGACGGGTAAAGGTCGGCAGCAGCGTCGGGATATCGGATTCGAGGTGATAGTCGCGGTAGGGGTCCGGATCGAGTCCGGTTATCATGATGATCTTTCTGTATATGTAGTTGAACTCGTAGACCATATCGTCCAGCTCGGCGATTATGACTCCGGTCGGACCGGTTATCGCCTCTATGCGGACTTCGTTTTTGCCGGCGTTAAGATGGAACCAGTAGGGCTCCTCGTTGTTGTCGATCTCGCCGAGCACCGTCTTCTGCCAGTAGTCGGAATACTCGAAGGTCATGCAGTCGGCTTCGGCGAAGGGTACTTCGCCGTTGATATAGACGCGGCGGTAGGTCTTAAGTCCGCGGGCGACGTTCTGTCTGTAGCGGACGGCGATCTTGTACCAGCCTTCCTGCGGTACGTTAAAGGTGTATACGGCGTACTGTCCCTGAGACGCCCAGTTGCCGCTGCCCATCGTGTTTCTCTTGAGCAGTATCGGATCGGCGGGCAGCGTGTTGACGCTGGAGCGGTCGTAGATCGGGTGGAGCGCCGGGTCGCAGGTGTAGGACGGCAGTTCGCCCTGCACCAGCTCGTAGTAGTTATTTTCGCTCGGGGAGGCGTTCTTGGAATATTCGGCGTAGGAAACGCGCTCGGGCGTGTTGTAAAGGCTGATGCCCGCGATCGCGAACTGCGCTCTCGCGCCGATGATCGTCAGCGTGTTTTCGCCGGCGTCAAAGCAGAAGGTGAAGGGCGCGTCGTAAAGTCCTTCGTTATCGCGGACCGGCCCTTTTATCCACGCCTTGTAGGCGACCTGAGACGGGTTCAGGTCGTTGCCGCGGACGTCCTGCTCTATCGTGTCGTTCTCATTGTGCCAGAGGCGCGTCATGTTGATACGCTCCGCCTGAGAGAAGGTCTTTTTGCCGTTAAGGTAAAGCTCGAGCTCAACGTTGCGGGCTTCGTCGGACAGCGCGAAGTAGTCGAACCAGATCGCGTAGCGGCCGGCCTGAGCGACGTTGAACTTAACGTCAAGGCGGCCCTCGGCGTTTTTCCATACGATTATGTTGCCTTCCCTGCCCTCGTAGCCGTTGACAAGCTCGAAGTCCTCGGAGGTGAAGGCGGCGGGGCCTTCCTCCGGCTGCGCTTCGGCTTCGTCGGGCGCGGCGGTCTGATCCGGCTGCGCTTCGGCTTCCGGCTGCTGCGCTTCGGCTTCCGGCTGCGCTTCGGCTTCGGGCTGCGCTTCGGCTTCGGGCTGCTCCTGCTCGTCCTCAACGGGCACGAAAACGGTGTCCATCGAAAAGACGGCGGCCGCCAGGTTGGCTTCTATCGGATCGGCGTAGACGAGCTTATAGTCCGGGTTCGCCTTCAGATAGTCGTCGTAGGTCGTGCGGACGGTTCCGACCATACGCATATCGCCGCTCCCGTTGCCGGAAGCAGCGGCAGCGCCGTCGGAGCCGCTCCCCGTGCCCGTAGCCTCAGTCGGACTGCAGGCGCAGAGCGATATCACCATTGCCGCGAGCAGCAGCGCAGATAATATCCGCTTGAGGTTTGAGATCTTCAAAGTATTTGCCTCCCGTCAGTTGGTGTCTGCTTTGCGCAAAAACGCAAACGTCCCGCCTTCCCCGCCGCCGTCGCGGAGGGGCGCGGAGCAATATTTAATATGTAAATACCCATATCAGAAGACGCGCGCTGGCTATTCTCCTAATATATACCTAGTTAGATTATAGCGCACGTTTTCGAAAATGGCAATAGTAAATGTTCAATACTACCTAAACTTTCGCCATATTTTTGTCTTTTTATCACAATTTGAAGACAAAATCGCGGTCTAAATATGAATTTCTTTCATTTTTCTCATAAAGGGGTTTATTATGCGTTCGTAATATGTTATTATTAGCACAACAGAATAATGCTGAACGGCGACGCCGTCAGCCGATACGGAGGTCATTATGAGAATACTCGTTTGCCGTCACGGCTATCCCGATTATGAAAACGATTCGCTGACCGAGCGCGGAGTCATGGAAGCGGAGCTGCTTTCGCAAAGGCTCGCGCCGCTGAAGCCCACGGACATATACTGCTCAATCCTCGGCAGGGCGAAGCTGACCGCGAAACCGACCGTTGAAAAGACAGGTGTCGAACCGGTCATCTGCGACTGGCTGCAGGAATACCCGATCTCCGCCAACGTCTTCCCCGAGAAGGACGGCGACATGAGCTGGCTCTGCCCCTGGGCGATCGGTCACGAGGAGTGGTTCGACGACGAGAAGTCGATCAGCCCGACGAAGTGGCTCGAATGCGACCGCTGCATAGGCAAGAAGTTCCCGGAGCATCAGCATAACATCATCACCCACCTCGACGAGATCTTCGCGACTAAGGGGCTCGTTCGCGAGGGCAGCTTTTACCGCAAGACGCCCGAATACGAGGCGCACAAGGACGACGTCATCCTCATCTTCTGCCATTACGGAGCCGCTATGGGCATACTCGCCGCCCTGCTCCCGCTCTCCGCAGTCACCCTCTGGAACGGCTTCAACATCGACCCGACCGGCGTTACGGAGTTTATGCCGGACAAGGTCGACGCCGAGCGCTTCATCATGCGCTGCATCAGGCTCAACGACGTCTCGCACTTCTACGGCAGCGGCAATGAATACACCGGCGCTCCGCGCGAGGGCTGGTACCTGCCGCGCGAGGAGAGGGACGCGCCGAAGGTGTAAACCGATACGCGCATCAGTTTACACAATGATATCGCCGCCGGCGCAGCGAAAACAACCCCTCGGTCAGTTTCACTGACAGCTCCCCCCTGCACAGGGGAGCATTTCACCGCACGTAAGCGAGGTAACTTATGCCGCTTTTTATCGTTGAAAACGACATAACCCGAATGAAATGCGACGCGATAGTCAACGCCGCCAACCGCTCCCTGCTCGGAGGCGGCGGAGTCGACGGCGCGATACACGCCGCCGCGGGTCCGGAGCTGCTCGCCGAATGCAGAACGCTCGGCGGCTGCGAAACGGGCGGCGCGAAGATCACGGGCGGCTATTTGCTGCCCGCGAAGCGCGTCATACACACCGTCGGCCCCGTCTGGCGCGGAGGCGCGAACGGAGAGGAAGACCTGCTCCGCTCCTGCTACCGCCGCTCCCTCGCGCTCGCCGAGGAAAACGGCTGCGAGACCGTCGCCTTCCCGCTGATCTCCGCCGGCGCCTACGGCTACCCGAAGCGCGCGGCGTTCGAGGTCGCCGTCGACGAGATAACCGCCTTCCTGCGCGGGAGCGAAATGACGGTCTATATAGTCGTCTACCGCCGCGAGGAAGCGCTTTTTGACGAAGCGGTCACCGCGTCGGTGGCAGAGGCGCTGCGCGACAGCGCGGAGCCGGAGCCGGTGAACGCCGCCGAGCCGCGGGCGCGCGAAAAGCGGCTCTTCAGTCCGCTCGCGAAACGCGCCGCTCCGCGCAGGCGCGAAACGGAAGAGTACTGCGATTCCGCAGCGGGGCGTTTCGCCATGCTCGCCGAGCCGTGCGGCTCCGCGGCTCCGGAGCTGGAGAATCAGCTCCGCGATCTTGACGAGAGCTTTTCGCAGTCCCTGCTGCGCCGCATAGACGAAAAAGGCATGACCGACGTCGAATGCTACAAGCGCGCGAACGTCGACCGCAAGCTCTTCTCGAAAATACGCGGCGACGCGGGCTACCGCCCGAGCAAGCAGACCGCCGTCGCCTTCGCGATCGCGCTGCGCCTTAGCCGCGCCGAAACGGACGACCTGCTGATGAAAGCCGGCTTCGCCCTCTCGCGCAGCAGCAAGTTCGACGTGATAATCTCCTATTTCATCGCGCGCGGCGACTACGACGTCAACCGCGTCAACG
Source organism: Clostridia bacterium (assembly GCA_017620395.1). Classification (NCBI taxonomy): domain Bacteria; kingdom Bacillati; phylum Bacillota; class Clostridia; species Clostridia bacterium. The sequence goes on from JAFZQJ010000003.1 coordinate 48,947, forward strand.
AGGCGCTTTTCGCCTTCGACCAGCCGCTGCTCGGCTGCTGAAAATGTCGCTTCGCAGGCGACCTCTTCCCCTCCGAAAAGGTATAAAATAACAGCCGTAAGGTCAAGAAAACGACCGCACGGCTGTTTTTTCAAAACTATTTTTACGGAGGAAACGAAAATGAAAAACAACGAAACTAAGAAAAACGGGAACGGAAAGAACGAAAACCTCACCGAGCTGGTTTTCATCCTCGACAGAAGCGGCTCCATGTCCGGTCTGGAGGGCGACGTCGTCGGCGGCTTCAACTCGCTGATCAAAAAGCAGAAGGCGCAGGAGGGCGACTGCTTCGTCACGACGGTGCTCTTCAGCAACGACTGCGAAACGCTGCACGACCGCGTTCCGCTGAAAGACGTGCCGGAGATGCGCGAAAGCGACTTCGAAGTCGGCGGCTGCACCGCCCTCATCGACGCCATCGGCGGGACCGTCGAGCATATCGCGAAGATCCACAAGTACGCCCGCCCCGAGGACGTGCCCGCGCACGTCGTATTCGCGATAATGACCGACGGCATGGAAAACGCGAGCCGCCGTTTCAGCTCCGCTAAGGTAAAAGCGGAGATCGAGAAGCGGAGAGCGCAGGGCTGGGAGTTCCTTTTCCTCGGCGCGAACATAGACGCCGTCGAAACCGCCGGCCGCTTCGGCATCGCCGCCGAGAAGGCGGTCAACTACCGTTCCGACAACCGCGGCACCGGATTGGCCTTCACGGCGTTCAGCAAGGCGATGGGCGCCGCACGCAAGGGCGAGGTCTGCGCGGAGTGGCGAGACGAGCTCGACGCGGACTTCGAAGAAAGAAAATAGGAACCGCACGCACAAAAGCCGCACCCTCACGGGTGCGGCTTTTCTTTCTTTTTTCAGTGCGGGCTTACAGCTGATACTGCTTCTGCTCCTTCAGGCGCTGGATAACGTCGCCCATATTGAGCGCGTTGAACGCGGAACTCATGGACTCGGTGATGAGGATGCTCATTTCGGGCTCCTCAGCCTCACGCTTCGCTTCAAGATACTGAAGCACGCGGCGGTCGATGAGCTTGTTCTCAACGAAGTACTCCTTGGTCAGCTTGTTCAGCGAGAAGATGAACAGGAAGGAGGTGAACTGCGACCACGTCATCTGGAAATGACCGTTCTCAATGAGAGAAACGCGGTCGACGGATACGCCGGCGCGAAGGCCGAATTCTTTCTGAGACAGTCTGAGGAGCTTTCTCAGCTTGGGCATATGCTTTGCGAGCGCTTTGCAGAGCATTGCTTTTTCTTTCGGGGTTATGACTACCAGATCTTCTGCTACCATAATCGGATTCCTTTCTTGATGCTCGATTTCGTGCAATTCTTTACACTTGCCATCGTTGATTATATCACACAATAGCCTATTTTGCAAGCACTTTTTCCAAAAACACTGTAAAAATATACATATATCGTATGTGTTCCGCTTCTTTATACCGATATGATGTATTTCGTGAAAATATTATATTATGTCGAATCTGCACGTACGGCATTTTTGCGGTACGGGCGGCATATAATTCACTGAAAATCAGCCGAAAGGACCGCTTTGAACGCGGTGGTGATGATAATGACGTTTTTACCGGAGGGGCGGATAGGCTTCCGCCCCGGCACAAGAGCCGAGCTGCTGCGCGCTCGTGATGAAAAGCGAATATGCGAGGGGGTGGCGCTGCTTTGCGACAGAGAACGCAACCTCGTCGTCGACCTCGGCTCCATGCGCGGGATCATCCCCCGCCGGGAGGGCGCGTGGTCGCCCGAGGGCGGAGTCAGGGATATCGCCGTGATCTCCCGCGTCGGCAAGGAGGTCTGCTTCACCGTTACCGGCGTCGTAAGAGACGTTGACGGCAGCGAATACGCGCTGCTCTCCCGACGCGAGGCGATGAAAATGTGCGCGGACGAATACCTCACCGGCCTGCGCCCGGGCGACGTCATCGACGCGCGCGTCACGCGCCCCGACAGCTTCGGCGCCTTCGCGGACGTCGGCTGCGGGATCGTCGGGCTGCTGCCCATTGACGCGATCTCCGTTTCGCGCATCGCGCATCCCGCGGAGCGCTTCGCCGCCGGCATGGATATCCGCGCCGTCGTCAGCGGCGTCAGCGGCGGACGCGTCACGCTTTCTCACCGCGAGCTGCTCGGAACGTGGGAGGAGAACGCCGCGCTCTTCGAGGCGGGGCAGACCGTGGCGGGAACGGTGCGTTCGGTGGAGAAATACGGCGTCTTCGTGGAGCTGACGCCCAATCTCGCCGGACTCGCGGAGCCCGGCGCGGAAGTCTCCGCCGGCGACCGCGTCTCGGTCTACATAAAAAGCATCATTCCCGAAAAAATGAAGGTCAAGCTCGTACTGATCGACCGCCTGCCGCGCGTCGAGTCTTATCGCGGCTTCAACTATCCCGACGTGACGCATATAAGCAGGTGGCGCTATTCGCCCGAAAGGTGCCCGAAGGTGATAGAGAGCGTCTACGACTGAATGAATACTGAAAACTGAAGAATGAATAATGAATAATTGAGGAAAAAACGGCTCCCCGAAGGGAGCCGTTTTACTCTGTTTGAATTGTTGTCTATCAAAAGCGAGGGGTTTTCGGATGATTTGCGGCGCGGAAGGAGGAAGGCCAGGCTATCTGCCTGCCGACGACGACAAGCCGCAAAGGGCCGAAAAGACCCGCTTTACTTATCCGAGGCTGCTTTCGTCGGCGAGCTTCGCGGCGACGCGGAGGATCTTCAGCGCGTCGTTGACGGAGATCTCGCCGTCGCCGTCAGTGTCCGCTATCAGCATATCCTCTTCGGTCGCGACCGCGAGTCTCGCGGCGATACGCAGCGCCTTCAGCGCGTCGTTGACCGTGATCTCGCCGTCGCCGTCCATGTCGCCTTTCTTATACTCCGGAGGCGGCGGGGTCTGCTCCTTGATCTCGAAGCGCACCGTGACGCTCTTGTCGCCGTTGACGACCCTGAGTGCGTATAAGCCGGGTTCGCTCACCACGACGCCGCTCTCGACCGCTTCTCCGTTCAGCACGCCCTCTCCGACGTCCCAGGTGATCGTGACGGGCTCCTCGTAAACGCCGCTTCCTACGACGCCGGCGACCACAGGCATCGTGTACTCATCTTCGCCGCCGGTGACGGTGAAGGTGACGGTCGTGCGCTTATCGCCGTTTATCAGCTCGAGGGTGTGCTCGCCGTTTTTCTCAACGGCGGCGTCGACGGGGAAGAATTCGCCGTCGAGTATCGCGGCGCCCGCGTTCCACGCGGGAACGAGCGGCCGCTCGGAAACGTCGTAAACGCCGCCGTCTTCGATATTGGACGCGGCGGGGACTTCCCACTCGCCGGCGGTCACGTTCTTATACGCGTGGATGCCGGTTACGTAAATCTCCGCGCCCTGCTTTATCTCTCCGTTGAAGCGGATGACGTAGAAATAGATCCTGGCGAGGTCGATCTCCTGGCCGTTGGTCCACTCGTCGTAACGCTCGAAGCACTCCCACGGGATATATATCCAGCCGCTGCCGGACGCGGGAAGCGGGATATGCAGGGTCGAACGCTCGAAGAGCGGGCTTACCTCGCAGTTCGACACGCCGAAGCGCAGCGTGCCCTCGCGGATCAGCGACATATCGTTGACGCCTACCCAGAGGCAGATCCCGTCGGTGCCGGTCAGGTCGCCGATAAGGGTGTTCGCCTTCGGATCCTCCGGCGTGCCCATCTTCAGAGGCACTACCCTGTTCGTGCCGGCCTCTCTGTACATCGCCGCGAACTGGAGGATGCCGTTGACGCTTTCGTCGTCGACGCTCTTATCTTCAAGAGATGTCATTTTCAGCGCCTTCGCGTAGCCCTCGGGGAGCTTGTCGAAGTCGGAGTCGAGCGAATAGCTCACCATGTTGCTGCCGCCGGTCGCTCTGTTCAGGTCGCGGGTGGTGTAATCCTCAAAGCTGTAAATGCTCGTGACCTTCCCGCCCGCTTTTATCGGAACGAGCCCGGCGATCGCGGCATCGAGCGTTTCTATTCCCGCGTTGAAGTCGCGAAACGTGCCGCCGTATTCAAGCAGTTCCTCCGCCTGTTCGAGCGCAAGCTTCAGCTCGCGGTAGCTCGCGGAGGTCACGTTGCCGCGCCAGCAGGCCGCGCCGCATTTATACAGCGCCTCGAGCCGCACCACCACTTTCGGAGGCGGAGCGACGCCGCCGTAGGTCAGCCTGCGGACCGCGTTATCGATATTGTTGACGGCTTCCTCGACGTCTTCCTCAGTCGCGCCGTAAACGCCGAGCAGAGCGCGTCCGTCTTCGATCGCGCTCAAAACTCTGTTCCATGAATTGATCATATATTCGCCTCTGTCGAGCGTCGCCAAATACGCTTCGGTTTTGGCGATCTTCGCTTTGAGCGGGCCGAAATCCGCGGACGACGTGCTCCACGTGAAGCCGCCGAGATCCCCGATATAGTAGAGTCCGGCCGTTTGGCCGAGATAAATATAGATCGTGTCGAACTCGTCGATGCGGTCGTAAACGTCCTCGTCGCCGTCGACGTCGTAGAAAGCGGACCACGGAACGCCGATATATCCTTCACTGTCGGGCAGGGCGACCGATCCGTCTTCGCTCTCGAAGTACAGGCCTTCGGAGGAAACGCCGAGGCCGACGCGGAGATCCTCCGGCGCTCCGTCCATCGCCTCTCCCCACTTGATCCAGAAGCGGAGGCCGGCGGCGCTGCTGAGCGGCGCGGAGCCCTCGAGCGGCTCGAAGGGATTTTTGACCGCGCCGTCTTCGACGGCGTTGGTGAAGCAGCTGTAGCCGTAAAGCGGCTCGCCGTCGAGCGGCTGCGCGAGGATCATAACGGACTGATCGCGGTTTTTCGGAACGTTCTCATCTTCGACCGCAGCGGTGTCGAAGCAGACGCCGCCGTTCATAATTTCATCGAAGTCGTCGTCGTCCCAGACCTCAAAGCCGGCGAGCTTCACGTCGTTTTTGGCCGCCTTGAACATCGGCTTGAGCGCTTTCAGCGCGAGTTTCAGCTCGCGCGCCGCCGCGTCGATCTGCTTCTGGTCGCATCCGGTGTGATCCAGCAGCATTCCGTATGCGCTTAGGTACGCCTCGGTCGCGGCGGCGTAGGTCTCCTCGGTGTACGCCTCGGGATCGAGGGCGTCATAAGCGGCGCACTGCTCCTCAAGCTCGTCGAGATGCAGGCGCGTATCCCTGTACGCGCGCCAGTCGCCGATATACAGCGTGTCGCCCGTCTGCAGCCCGCTGAAGGTGATCTGGAAGCCGTTGAGCCGCGCGATCACACTGTACGGGATCGGGTATTTGCCCATTCCGAACGCGTTGACGCCGTATTCGTCGGTAGTCCACCAGTCGACCTGCTTATAATCCGTTTTGAAATCAAAGTAGAAATAACCGTCCTCGTCCGGACGTATCATATCGGTCTCGTAAACGGAGCCGATCCCGTATCCGCTCATATCGGTCGAGCCGTCCTCGCTGGCGATATAGAAGGGCCCCCTCGCGGGAACGTCGTAGATCGTGACCTTGGCGGTCCCGACGAAAGCGCCGCCGTTCAGCCCCGCCCAGAAGCAGAAGCCCTGAGAATCGGCGAAAGTCAGACCGGTATCGCCGAAGATATCCTTACCGTTCGGCTTATCCTTCGCCGCCCAGTTCGGACTGTCGAGCTCCATGCCCTGCGTGTTGTTCTCGGGCGCGGTGTTGCGCAGACGGACGGACGAAACGGAGCTGCACCCCCACGCGTCGGCGCCGGTAACGGTGAACGACTGCACCGCTTCAACCCCGCCGCCGGCGGGCAGGCACGCGCCGCTGCTCCCCGCGTAGGACGCGCGCGGCATCCACGCGAGCGCGAAATCCGCCGCGTCGAACGCGTCGAGCCCGGGGATACGGGTATATTCGTAGTAATCGAAAAACTCGGCGCCCGCGCCGAGCGCGCCTCCGAACAGCGACGCCGCGCCGAACGCGGTCAGCGTAATAAGAGACGCGAGCAGCATTGAAACGAATCTTTTCATTGCTATTCTCCTTTTTGGAGTTCTTGGAGTTTTATAACGGGACAGGGCGCGCCCCGCTCAATATACATATACATTATAGCGAGCGCGGCGGCGCAATCTCTTGTCGGATGGTGATATTATTCACGCTCCGTGATATTTACGCGGATTTTTCGGAAGCAAAAGGCAGCCCCCTCAAATTGAGGGGGCTGCCGGCGCTTCGTTTGTTCGCGCCGCGTCCTTCGCCCGGGCGGACGGGGACGGTCTGCGCGGACCGTTTTCAGGCGGTCGGCTTATCCGAGGCTGCCTTCGTCGGCAAGCTTCGCGGCGACGCGGAGGATCTTCAGCGCGTCGTTGACCGTGATATCGCCGTCGCCGTCGACGTCGCCGATCTCAAGCGCTTCGGGAGTCGACTCCGCGAGTCTCGCGGCGATACGCAGCGCCTTCAGCGCGTCGTTGACCGTGATCTCGCCGTCGCCGTCCATATCGCCCTTCTTGACCGCGGGAGGCGCGTCCGTGGTGACGGTGAAGCGGACGGAAACAGACTTCGTTCCGTTGACCACCTCGAGCACGTAGCCGCCGGGAGCTTCAACGACAAAGCCGTTTTCGACCGGCTGGTTATTCAGCGTCGCGGTGCCGACGCTCCAGTTGAGCGTCAGCGGCGCGGCGTATTCCTTGCCGTTCTCGACGTTGACTACCGGAGTATCATACTCGACGGCGCCGGTGGTGGTGAAGTGGACCGTGGAGGACTTGTCGCCGTTGGTCACGACGAGCGTGTGCTCGCCGTTCTGAAGAACGGGAGCGCCGTAGATCAGGAATTCGCCGTCCAGCATCGCGGCGCCGACGTCCCAGTCGGGAATGAGCTCCTGCTCGGAGACGTCGTAGTCCGCGCCTTCGGTAATGTTGGCGATGACGGGCGTCTTCCAGGAGTCGGCGGCAGCGTCCTTATAGGCGTGGATGCCGGTGATGTAAACCTCAAGTCCGGCCTTGATCGCTCCGTCGAAACGGATAATGTAGAAGAATATCTTCGCAAGGTTGATCTCCTCGCCCTTGGTCCAGCCGTCGTAATACTCGAAGTATTCCCACGGCAGGAATATCCAGCCCTGGCCGGTGGCGGGAATGGGGATGTTGATGGCGGCGCGCTCGAAGAGCGGGCTGGCTTCGCAGTTGGATACCGCGAAGCGCATCGCGCACTCCTGAACGAGGTTGACGTCGTTGACGCCTACCCAGAGGCAGATGCCGGCGGTGCCGGAAAGGTCGCCGATAAGGGTGTTGACGGCGGTCGCGCCGTTGCCCTCCATCATAAGCGGATGAGGATGGCCGTCCGGGGTACCGCCCTCGCGGTACATGGCCTTGAACTGCATCATACCGTGCTCCATGTTCGTCTCGGAGGACATATCCTGAGTCGCGGTCATCTTCAGCGCCTTGGCGTAACCGGCGGGCAGCTTCGGGTAGGTGCTGTCCAGCTCATAGGTGACGTCGGGCTTGCGGTCGCCGTTCGCTCTGGAGAGTTCGCGGCTCGTGTAGTTCTCGAAGCTGTGGATGCTCGTGACTCTCTCGCCCGCCTTTATCGGAACGAGACCGGCGATGGCGGCTTTCAGCGCGGCGATGGTCGCCTCCGCCTCGTCCTGCTTCGGGCCCTTGAAAAGCAGAGCTTCGGCGTCTTCTATCTGCTCCTTCAGAGCGATATAGGAGCGCGGGGTAACGTTGCCGCGCCAGTAGGTCTTGCCGCTCTTGCAGAGTCCCTGAAGCTCCTTGATGGTCGGTTCGTCGGCGAGTTCTCCGAGCAGCGTCAGAGAGTTGATCGCCTTTTCTATATCGGAGATCGCTTTGCTGACTTCTTCGTCGGTGGTGCCGTACGCGTCAAGCAGGGATCTGCCGTAATCGATGGCCTGCTCGGCCTGGTTCCAGGAAACGTAGTAATAATCCGCCTTGTTGAGGGTGGCCATATAATCCGCCTTCGCGTTGATGACGGATATAAGCTCGGTGAAATCGGCGGGCGCGTAGCTCCATTCGAAGCCGGTCAGATCGGCGATGTAGTAAATGCCGGACGCGCCTTCAAGGTAGATGTATATGGTATCGATCTCGTCGATCCAGTCGTAGATATCCTCTTCGCCGTTCAAGTCGTAGAACGCGGACCATGCGACGCCGACGTAGCCCTGCTTCTCGGGCAGTCTGACGGCGGTGTCCTCGCACTCGAACTCGAGCTCGTCAGCGGAAACGCCGAGCCCGATGCGGCAGGCGGCCGGGAGCTCGGTCATCGACTCGTCCCACTTCAGCCAGAAGCGGACGCCGGCGGAGGCGCTCAGAGGCTCGGAGCCTTCAAGCAGCTCGAAGGGGTTCTTGACGGCGCCGTCTTCGGTGGCGTTGGTGAAGCAGCTCCAGCCGTAGTAGGGCTCGCCGTCGATGGCGTTCGCGTATACGAGTACGGACTGCTCCCTGGAGGCGGGAACGTTATCCTCGTCGACCGCGGGAGTATCGGCGCAGAGACCGCCGTCCATCATTTCTTCAAAGTCGTCGTCGTCCCAGACCTCGAAGCCGGCGAGCTTGACGCTCTTCATCTCCGCGTGGAACATCGGCTTCAGATCGCGGATAGCCGTATTCAGCGACACGGCCATCGCGTTGATCCTCTTCTGGGAATAGGAGGAAGCGTCCTGCAGCATTTCAAACGCCGCGAGATAGACCTCGAGCGCGGCGGCGTAGCTTTCCTCGGTGTACTCCTCGGGGTTCAGCTCGTCGAAGATGGCGCACAGCTCGTCGAGCTCGTCGACGTAAACGCGGGTGTCGCGGAAGGTGCGGAAGTCGCCGACGTAAAGCGTGTAGCCGGCTTCCAGTCCGCTGTTGAAGCGGATCTCAAGCGCGTTGACGTACGGGAGCGTCTTGTCCGGGACCGGAGATTTGCCGACCTTGTACTGATTCACGCCGTTGTCGTCGGTGCTCCACCAGTCGGTCTGTGAGAAATCGGTCCTGAAGCCGAAGTAGTAATATCCGTCTTCGTCGGGCGTAACGAAATCGGAGCTGTAAACGAAGCCCCTGTCATATTCGCCCATATCGGTGCTGCCGTCTTCGCTGGATCTGTAATACGGTCCTTTTGTCGGCGCGCCGAAGAGCGAGATCTTGATCTTGCCGTCGTAACGGTCGCCGTTGACGGCTACCCAGAAGCAGAAGCCGCTGGCCTCGTCGAAGGTCACGCCGCTGTCGCCGAAGATGTCCTTGCCGTTCAGCTTGTCGTTCGCCGTCCAGTTGGGGCTGCCGTGGTAGTCGGCGTTCTGCGTGTTGTTCTCCGGATCGGCGTTGCGCTGACGCATGGTGCCGAGGGAGGCTCCGCCGTACTTATCCGGCGTCAGAACCGTGAACGACGCCACGTTCTCGACGGGGTTGCCCGCCGGCAGACAGTCGGAAGACAGGCCGGCGAATTCGAGGCCGTTCTTCCACGCGAGCGCGTAGTCGTCCGCGTTGAAGGCGTTGAGGCCCGGGAACTGCGTGTATTCGTAATAATCGAAGAACACGGCGCCCGCGCCGATCGCTCCTCCGAATACCGTCGCAGCGCCGAACGCGGTCAGCGTCATCAGCACGGCAAGCAGTGTTGAGATGAATCTTTTCATGGTTTTATCCTCCTTCTGACGCACGGCTTAGCGGCACGTCGCAACAGTATACCGTTTATATTATAGCGCAACCGCGCCGCAAGCTCTTGTCGTATTGTGATATTATTCGTGATTTGTGATATTTGGGAACTTTTTTTGCGTTCCGCCCGCCGCGCATTTCGTTCTGCGGCGCGGAAAGACGCCTCCCCGGGTAAAAGGCGTGCAGATAAGGGATAAGCCGGATCTTGAACGGCTGTTTCCCGCCCGCGCTTTACAAAAAACAGCGGCCATACGTCAAGTATGACCGCTGTTTTGTTATTTTGCCGTTTGTGCGGGATCCTCAGGCGGCGACGCCGCTTCGGGACCCGCGCGCGTTATCAGCCGAGCGAATCCTCGCCGGCGAGTTTCGCGGCAACACGGAGGATCTTCAGCGCGTCGTTGACGGTGATGTCGCCGTCGCCGTCGACGTCGCCGATCAGCATATCCTCATCGGATGCCGCAGCCAGCTTCGCGGCGATACGCAGCGCCTTCAGCGCGTCGTTGACGGTGATCTCGCCGTCCTTGTCCATATCGCCCTTCTTGACCGCGGGCTCGTCGGTGACGGTGAATTTGACGGTCAGCACCTTGTCGCCGTTGGTGACGACGAGGGTGTAGTTACCGGCCTCTTCGATGAGGTCGCCCTGCATGAGCGGGATACCGTCCAGCTCGGCGGTGGCGTCTTCGGGAGTCCAGGTGATCGCGACGGGCTTGACGTAGCTCTTGCCGTTCTCAACGCTCGCGGTGGGCATCTCGTATTCGATGGCGCCGGAGGTGGTGAAGTGAACGGTGGTGGACTTGTCGCCGTTGGTGACGACCAGCTCATGCTCGCCGTTGGTGACGACCGGATCGCCGTAGATCAGGAACTTGCCGTCCAGCATCGCGGCGCCGACGTTCCAGTCGGGGATGAGATTCTGCTCGGAAACGTCAAAGCTCTGTCCCTCGGTGATGTTGGAGATGACGGGAGCGTCCCACGTGCCGTTCTGCGGATCAGAGTAGGCGTGGATGCCGGTGACGTAGACTTCGAGTCCCTGCTTGATCGCGCCGTCGAAGCGGACGATGTAGAAGAAGATCTTTTCGAGGTGGATGTCTTCGCCGTGAGTCCAGTCATCGTAGTATTCGAAGTACTCCCAGGGGAGGTAGAGCCAGCCGGCGCCGGTAGCGGGTACCGGGATGTCGACGGTGGCGCGCTCGAAGAGCGGGCTGACCTCACAGTTGGAGACCGCGAAACGCATCGTGCAGTTCTGGACGAAATCCATATCGTTGACGCCTACCCAGAGGCAGATACCGGAGGTGCCGGAAAGGTCGCCGATAAGGGTGTTGACGGCGGTCGCGTTCGAGCCTTCCATCTTGATCGGAACAGGATGGTTGGACTTGTCGCGGTACATGGCCTTGAACTGCATCATGCCGTGCTCGTCGATCGTCTCGGAGCCCATATCGGCCTGAGCGGTCATCTTGAGCGCCTGGCTGTAACCGGCGGGCAGCTTCGCGAAGTCGGAGTTCAGCTCGTAAACAACGTTGGGAGTACGGTCGCCGGTCGCTCTGCTGAGGTCGCGGTTCGTGTAGCTCTCGAAGCTGAAGATGGTGTTGACGGTAGAGCCGGCCTGGATCGGCACGAGTCCGGCGATAGCGGACTGCAGCGCGGCGATCGCGGCTTCGGCCTCGGCCTGAGTCGGGCCTTCGGCGAGCAGTCTCTCGGCGTTATCGAGCGCTTCCGAAAGCGTCATATAGGTGCGCTGGACAAGGTTGCCGCGCCAGTAGGTCTTGCCGCTCTTGTAAAGGCCGTTGAGCTTGGCAAGGGTCGGGCCGTCGGCAAGATCGCCGAGGAGCTTCAGATGGTTGATGGCGTAGTTGATCTCTTCGATAGCTTCGTCGACTTCTTCCTGAGTTACGCCGTACTGGCCGAGCAGGCCTCTGCCGGCCTCAATGGCGGCTTCGGCTCTTTCCCAGGAGGGAGAGTAATACAGCGTCTCGTCGAGAGTATTCATATACGCCGACTGAGCCGTGACAACAGACTCGAGCGTCGTGAAGTCGGCGGAGGAAACGCTCCACTCGAAACCGGTCAGATCGGCGATGTAGTAAATGCCGCTGACGTCTTCAAAATAGATGTAGATGGTATCGAGCTCGTCGATCCAGTCATAGATGTCTTCATCGCCGTTGACGTCGTAGAAATTCGTCCACGCAACGCCGACGTAGCCCTGCTTCGCGGGCAGGTCGACCGCGGTCTCTTCGCATTCGAAGTAGATCTCTTCGGAAGAAACGCCGAGGCCGATGCGGCAGGCGTTCGGGATCGGATCGAGGCTATCGTCCCACTTGATCCAGAAGCGGATGCCGCTGGCTTCGCTCAGAGGCTCGGAGCCTTCTTCAAGCTCAAAGGGGTTCTTGATCGCGCCGCCGTCTTCGATGGCGTTGGTGAAGCAGCTCCAGCCGTAGTAGGGCTCGCCCGGAACCGCGTTCGCGTATACGAGTACGGACTGCTCCCTGGTGGCGGGAACGTGATCCTCTTCGATCGCGGCGGTATCGACGCAGAGGTCGCCGTCCCTCATTTCTTCAAAGTCGTCGTCGTCCCAGACTTCGAAGCCGGCGAGCTTGACGCTCTTCTTCTCAGCCTTGAACATGGGCTTCAGATCGCGGATGGCATGCTTGAGCTCGGTCGCCATGGCGTCGACCTGCTTCTGAGTGTAATCGTCGGGGCTCTGGAGCATCTCGAAGGCTTCGAGATAGATCTCCATCGCGTCGGAATAGCTCTCTTCGGTGTAGGCTTCCGGATCGAGGTCGTCGAAGATAGCGCACTGCTCTTCGAGCTCATCGACGTGGATACGGGTATCCTTGTACATACGGAAGTCGCCGACGGAGACGACGTCTCCGGACTGCACGCCGCTGAGACGGATGCAGACGGCGTTCAGCTGAACGAGGTACTTCGCGGAGATCGGGAAGTGATCAGCCATGTTGCCGGTGTTGTGGAAGTTGCCGTCGTCATCGGCGTACCACCAGCCGGGCCAGTAGAAGTCCGTTTTGAAGTCGAAGTAGACGTAACCGTCTTCATCGGCTCTCTTGCCGGAGCATTCGAAGATGCAGCCGGAGCCGTAATCGGACATCGTAGTGCCGCCGTCGTTGTCGGTGCTGTAGGAAACGCCCTTGGTCGGGATCGCGAACAGCTGGATTTTGACGTCGCCGTCAAAATGTCCGCCGTTGTTGCCGACCCAGAAGCAGAAGCCCGCGCAGTCCTCAAAGGTGGTGTCCAGAACTATCTGGCCTTCGCCGTCCTTGGAGTTGCCGAACATGTCCTTGCCTTCGATGGTGTCGAGGGCGCACCACATCGGTTCGGTCTGCACGCCGTAGGTGCTGGTCTGGTCGTTCTTGACCTCCAGCGGGGCGAGGACCATGCCGTGATACTTATCGGGCGTCGTGCAGGTAAAGGTGGCTACCTTGTCAACGCCGTCCGGCATGTAGTCGCTGCTGAAGCCGGTGAACGTGCAGGCGTTCTGCCAGGCGTGATTCGTGATGGCGTCCGCCGTAAAGGCGCTGAAGCCGGGGAACTGCGTGTATTCAAAGTAATCATAGAATACGGCGCCCGCTCCCAGCACGCCGCCGAATATCGTCGACACGCCGAACGCGGTCAGCACGAACATCACGGCAAGCAGCATGGAAAGTGTCTTTTTCATGTGTTTTCTCCTCCTGTAAGATTTGTCTGTTTTCGTGTGCGACAGTGTGCATATATTGCAGATGCGACACCTACGCACAATATCAGCATTGTATTTTAACACGATTGAACGCGGGGTTTCTTGTCGTATGGTGATATTATTACGAACTTGTGATATTTTTGCAAGTTTTTTGAGAAAAAGAACGGCGGCCGCAAAGTGAAGGGGATTCCTCGTCGGCGCGTTCGCGGCTCCTCGGAATGACAGAACACGCAGCGCCGCGGGTAGGTCTGTCATCCTGAGCGGAGGCGAAGCCGGAGCCGAAGGATCTTAAAGACGAGGTCGTGTCAATAATGAAAGTGTGTATTCGGAGCAGTCGGTAACGCTCATATTCCGAATACACACTTTTCCTTTTATTATGCCGTTACCTTCAGGATCCTTCGACTGCGCGGGCTTCGCCTCCGCTCAGGATGACATACGCTCTGCTGACGGCGGGGGATCCTTCAGCGGCTGCGCCGCTTCAGGATGACAGACGACAACGTGAGATCCTTCGGCGCGTTGCGCCTCAGGATGACACGAACGCGGCGTCGGCGCATGAATGCGCGGGCGTATTACGCCTCGATAAACCTCTGCATCTTCGCCAGGACCGCCTGCGCTTCCGCGTCGGCGGCTTCGGCGGAGTCCGCCTTCGCGCTGACGTAGACTTTCAGCTTCGGCTCGGTGCCGGACGGGCGGACGGTCAGCCGCGCCTTCGAATCGGTGAAGGAAAGCACCTTCGACGGCGGAAGGCCCTCGATGCCGTTCGAGTAGTCCTTGGCGAGCGGCGCTTCGCCCTCGTGGAGCGTGATGCCCTCTTTTGCCAGGCGCGCGATTATCGCGTCCATCTGCGCCTTGCCGGTGATGCCCTCGAAGACGAAGGTTTTGAGCGTTTCTCTGTAGTATCCGTATTTCTCATAAAGCTCGGCGAGCCTGTCGAGAAGCGACTTGCCCTGCCTGTGATAGAAGGCGGTCATCTCGCATATCAGCAGCGAGGCGACGACGGCGTCCTTGTCGCGCACGTAGCCGCCGGGGAGGTAGCCGTAGCTCTCCTCGAAGCCGAAGACGTAGCGGTCGCCCTCGCCCGCGGCTTCAAGGCGGCCTATCTCTTCGCCGATATACTTAAAGCCGGTCAGCAGCTCCTTGACCGTCGCGCCGTGGTCGGCGGCGACGACCTGCGCCATGGGGGTGGAAACTATCGTGGTGACGATCTCGGGGCGCTCGGGCATCCTGCCCGCCGCTTCGCGCCTGCCGAGGATATAGTCGATGAGCAGAATGCCCATCTGGTTGCCGTTGATGAGGGTGAAATCTCCGCTGCCGTCCGGCACCGCGGAGCCGACGCGGTCGCTGTCCGGATCGGTGGCGAGCACGAGGTCTGCGCCTTCGCGCTTCGCCTTCGCGACCGCGAGGGAGAGCGCCGCCGCTTCCTCCGGGTTGGGGTAGGTGCAGGTCGGGAAGTCGCCGTCCGGCTGCTCCTGCTCCGGCACGACGGAGACGTTCGTGAAGCCGGCGCGCGCGAGCACGCGGCGGACGGGCTTGTTGCCCGCGCCGTTCAGGGGCGTGTAGACTATCTTCAGGTCGCCGCCGACTCCCGTCGAGCAGGCGAAGACGGCGTCGTCGTACGCCTTTATCACGTCGTCGCCGATATAGGTGACGCGTCCGTCCGCGACGGCGGCTTCGAAGTCCGCCGCCGGTACGGCGAAGGGGTCGTCGTATTCGCAGATGCGGGCGTAGATCGCGTCCGCCGCCGCGTTGGTTATCTGGCAGCCGTCCGCGCCGTAGACCTTGTAGCCGTTATACGCCGCGGGGTTGTGGGAGGCGGTTATGACCACGCCGCCGCTACATTTCAGCTGACGCACGGCGAAGGAGAGCATCGGGGTGGGCATCAGCTCGGAGTACATATATACGCGCACGCCCTTGGCGGCGAGCGTCGCCGCCGCTTCGCGCGTGAACTCCGCCGAGCCGTTGCGCGAGTCGTGCGCTATCGCGCAGGATGCGTCCGCGCCGAACTCCGCGAGCAGATAGTCCGCGAGCCCCGCGGTCGCTCTGCGCACCGTGTATACGTTCATCCTGTTCGTGCCGGCGCCGAGCTTGCCGCGCAGGCCGCCCGTGCCGAACTCCAGGTGCTTGTAGAATCTGTCTTCGATGGCTTTTTCGTCGCCGGCTACGGCGAGCAGTTCTTCCTTCAGCGCGCCGGAGCACTCCGACTTCCACTGTTCGTAAAGCTTGTTGATTTCCATTTGTGTCACCCTTTCGTGTTTACAAGGGTTATTCTACCACGATGATATGAGATTTTCAACAAAAAAATCCGTTTTGTTGTTGTGAGTTGCGGCGGGAGGTGTTATAATAGGATGTTATTATGGAGATTTCCGGAGGTGCGCCCCGTGAAAACACTGCTCATTGACGGCAACAGTCTGCTGAACCGCGCGTTCTACGGCATACGCCCGCTTTCCACGAAGGAGGGCGTGCCGACGAACGGCGTATTCGGCTTCATGAACATACTCTTCAAGCTGCTCGCCGACGTCGCGCCCGAACGCGCCTGCGTCGCCTTCGACCTGAAGCAGCCGACCTTCCGCCACAAGATGTACGCCGAATACAAGGCGGGGCGGCATCCGACTCCCGACGAGCTGCTCGCGCAGTTCCCGGTGCTCAAAGAGCTGCTCGACGCCTACGGTATCCCGCGCCGCGAGGTACCCGGCTACGAGGCGGACGACATAATCGGCACGCTCGCCGACAAGCTCGGCGGCGAGGTCTTCATCGCCACGGGCGACCGCGACTCCCTGCAGCTCGTCAGCGGCCGCGTGACCGTGCTCCTCGCCGGAGCGAAGGTCGCCGGCGGCGAAACGATGCGCTGCGATCCGGCGAAGATAAACGAACTTTACGGCGTCGAGCCGAAGCAGCTTCGCGACGTCAAGGGGCTGATGGGCGACAGCTCCGACAATATCCCCGGCGTCAAGGGAGTCGGCGAAAAGACCGCCTGCGACCTGATACGCCGCTACTCCGACCTCGAGGGCGTCTACGCCAATATCGGCGAGCAGAAGGGCGCCCTGCGCGAGAAGCTCGAACGCGACCGCGACGCCGCCTTCATGAGCCGCGAGCTCGGCACGATCTGCCTCGAAGCGCCGGTCGAATACGACCCCGACGCGTATCTGATAAAGCCCTACGACCCCGCAACGCTCGCCGCCGCGCTGAAGAAATACGAGCTCGAGAAGTTCATCGACAAGCTCGGACTGCAGAACGCCGCGCCCGCCGAAGCCGCGCCTTCCGCGCCCGCTCCGGAGGCGGAGGAAGCCGACGCCGGCGCCTTCGCCGCCGCGCTCTCCGCGCGCGAAAGCGCGGACGTTTACCTCGATTTCACCGCCGGCGAAGCCGCGCTCTGCGGCGGAACGCCGCTGATATGCCGCGACCTTGACGGCGCGGTACGCGCGCTCTCCGCATACTCCGGACGGCTGCGCGTCAACGATTACAAACGCCTCTGCCGCGCCTGCGCGGAGCTTTCGCTCCCCGCGCCGCGCGCGGAGTTCTGCGCCGCGATAGGCGGCTATCTGCTGCGCCCCGACCGCAGCGACTACTCCGTCTTCGCGCTCGCGCGGCTGCTCGGACTTCCCCGCGCCGCGAAGGAGGACTCCGCGGCCGCCGCCTCCCTGCTCCCCGCCGTCTGCGACGCCGAGGCCGCCGAGCTTGAAGCCGA
The DNA here is from genome assembly GCA_017620395.1 of Clostridia bacterium. NCBI lineage: Bacteria > Bacillati > Bacillota > Clostridia > Clostridia bacterium. The sequence goes on from JAFZQJ010000003.1 coordinate 65,915, forward strand.
CGGCATGACCGCGCTGATGCGCGATATGGAGCTTCCGCTCGCCCGCGTGCTGACCGATATGGAGCGCGCCGGCTTCACCGTCGACGTCGCGGGGCTGCAGGCCTTCGGCGCGGAGCTTTCCGCGCGCGCGGAGGCGGCTCAGACGGAGATATACCGCCTCGCCGGGTGCGAATTCAACGTCAATTCCCCGAAGCAGCTCGGCGACGTGCTCTTCAACAGGCTCGGCCTGCGCGGCGGCAAGAAGACGAAGACCGGCTGGTCCACCGACGCCGAAACGCTCGGCAAGCTGCGCGGCGAGAGCGAGATAGTCGACCTCGTGCTCGAATACCGCACGCTGACGAAGCTCGTCAGCACCTACGTCGTCGGGCTTTCCGAAGCCGCCGGCGAGGACGGGCGCGTGCACACCACCTTCCTGCAGACCGAAACGCGCACGGGGCGCATTTCCTCGCGCGAGCCTAACCTGCAGAATATCCCCGTCCGCACCGAGCTGGGCAGCAATATGCGCCGCTTCTTCCGCGCCGCGGACGGCTGCGTGCTCGTCGACGCCGACTACTCGCAGATCGAGCTGCGCCTGCTCGCCGCCCTCTCCGGCGACGAAAACATGATCGCCGCCTTCCTCTCCGGCAACGACTTCCACCGCGAGACCGCCGCCCGCGTCTTCGGCCTCCCCGCCGATATGGTCACACCCGAGATACGCGGCCGCGCGAAGGCGATAAACTTCGGCATCGTCTACGGAATGGGCGCGTTCACGCTGTCAAAAGACCTCAAAATAAGCGTCTATGACGCGAAGAAATATATCGAGAACTACTTCGCCACCTACCCGAAGGTGCGCGAGTGGCTGGACGCGAGCGTCGCCTCCGCGAAGGAGAGCGGCTACGCCCGCACCGCCCTCGGCCGCCGCAGACGGCTGGAGGGAATCAACGGCACCAACGCCGTCATGCGCAACTTCGAGGAGCGCGTGGCGATGAATATGCCCGTTCAGGGCACCGCCGCCGACGTCATCAAGCTCGCGATGGTCAACACCGCGAAGAAGCTCCGCGAATGCGGCTTCAAGGCGCGGCTGATACTCCAGGTGCACGACGAGCTCATCGTCGAGGCGCCCGAGGCGGAGGCCGAGGCGGTCGGCAGACTGCTGAAAGAGGAAATGGAAAACGCCTACAAATGCGCCGTGCCGCTGATTGCCGAGGTCGGCGTCGGAAAGACGTGGTACGAGGCGAAATGACGCTTTGCCTGTCATCCCGAGGGTGAAACCCGAGGGATCCCCCGCCCTTCACAGCCTGCAAAAGGTGTGGGATTCCTCGTCGGCGGCGGTTACCGCCGCCGACGAGGAATGACAGAGTCATATAACTATTCACGCACCGGAGGCGCCGCATTGGATAACCTCACCATCACACCCTTCACAAAGGACGATATCGACGCGATACTCGAGGCCGAGCGCGTCTGCTTCACCCACCCCTGGACGCGGGAGGACTTCGCCGCCGCGCTCGACTGCGGCTACGTCTGCCTCGCCGCGCGCGAAAACGGCGCGCTCGCCGGATACGCGGTCGCCATGGCGGTCGCGGACGAGGCGACGGTCGCGAACGTAGCCGTCCTGCCGGAGTTCCGCGGGCGCGGCGCCGCGAAGGCGCTGCTGGCCGCTTCCCTCGCCGCCTGCCGCGAACGCGGCGCGGCGGTCTGCTTCCTCGAGGTGCGCGAATCCAACAAAGCGGCGCGGAAGCTTTACGAGAGCTTCGGCTTCACCGGGATCGCGGTGCGCCGCGGCTACTACGACTCCCCCGTCGAGGACGCGGTCATAATGAAAAAGGAGCTGAGCGAATGAGAATACTCGCGATAGAGACCTCCTGCGACGAGACCTCCGCCGCCGTCACCGACGGGCGCAGGGTCGTTTCCAACGTCGTTTCAACACAGATAAGCGTACACCGCGTTTACGGCGGCGTAGTGCCCGAGATCGCCTCGCGGCTGCACATCGAATCGGTCGTGCCGGTCACGGAGCAGGCGCTGCGCGAAGCCGGAATGACCTACGCCGACGTCGACGCCGTCGCGGTCACCAACCGCCCCGGCCTCATCGGCGCGCTGCTGGTCGGAGTCAACTTCGCAAAGGGGCTCGCCGCCGCGCTCGGCAAGCCGCTTATCCCCGTTCACCACATGCGCGGCCACATCGCCGCCAACTACATAACCCACCCCGAGCTCGAGCCGCCCTTCCTCTGCCTGACGGTCTCCGGAGGACACACCAACCTCGTCGCCGTCCGCGGATACACGGAGTTCGAGACGCTCGCGCGCACGCGCGACGACGCGGCGGGCGAGGCCTTCGACAAGGCCGCGCGCGTCCTCGGACTGCCCTACCCCGGCGGCGCGGAGATGGATAAGCTCGCCTCGCGGGGAAACCCCGACGCGTATAAGTTCACCGCGCCGGTGGTCCACGATAATCCGCTCGACTTCTCCTTTTCCGGAATAAAGACCGCCGTGGTCAACCTCGCGCACCACGCGGAGCAGACGGGCGAAACGCTCTGCGTTCCCGACGTCGCCGCCTCCTTCACGAAGACGGTGGTCGGCGCGCTGACCGAGCACGCGGAGGCGGCGCTGGAGCAGTACGGCTTCGGCACGCTCTGCCTCGCGGGCGGCGTCGCCGCGAACTCCCACCTGAGGGCTTCGCTCGCGGAGATGGCGAAGCGCCGCGGAGTGCGCCTGCTCGCGCCCGCGCTCGAGCTGTGCGGCGACAACGCCGCGATGATCGGCGTGCAGGCGGCGTTCGAATACGCCGCGGGCGTACGCGCCGATATGACGCTCAACGCCGAAGCCACCGCGGAACTTTGATTTGATTTTATTAAAGGAGCAATACCTATGAAATACGTCGTCGTACTCGGCGACGGGATGGCCGACCGTCCCGTGCCCGAACTTGAAAACAGAACGCCGCTTCAGGCGGCGCGCAAGCCGAATATCGACTCGCTCGCCCGTTTCAGCGAGACGGGGCTCGTCAAGACCGTGCCGGACGGAATGAAGCCCGGCAGCGACGTCGCCAACCTCGCCGCGATGGGCTACGACCCGCGCGCCTGCTACACCGGACGCTCGCCGCTCGAGGCGGTCAGTATGGGCATAAAGCTGAAGGACACCGACGTTACCTACCGCTGCAACCTCGTTACGCTCGCCGGAGGCGGCGTCGGCGAGGGCGTTATGGCCGACTACTCCGCGGGCGAGATAACTACCGCGGAAAGCCGCGAGCTCGTCAGCTTCCTATCCGAAAAGCTGAGCGAGGAAGGCTTCCGCCTCTACCCCGGCGTCAGCTACCGCCACTGCCTCGTCTGGGACGGCGGCTCGACGAACGTCACGCTCACGCCTCCGCACGACATACTCGGTAAAAACACCGCCGGCTACCTGCCGAAGGGCGAGGGCGCGGAGCGCCTGCTGAAGCTCATGCGCGACAGCGCGGAGCTGCTGCGCGATCATCCCGTCAACGCCGCGCGCCGCGCCGCCGGAAAGAACACCGCCGACTCCCTCTGGATCTGGGGCGAGGGCACTAAGCCCGCGATCCCCGACTTCCGTGCGCTGCGCGGGCTGAAGGGCGCGGTCATCTCCGCGGTCGACCTGCTGAAAGGCATCGGAATCAGCGGCGGCATGGAGAGCATCGACGTCGAGGGCGCGACCGGCACGCTGACCACCAACTTCGACGGCAAGGCGGAGGCGGCGATAGACGCCTTCAGACACGGCGCCGACTACGTTTTCATTCACATGGAGGCGCCGGACGAGTGCGGACATCAGGCGGATATCGAAGGCAAGGTGCGCTCGATAGAGCTGATAGACGAAAAGGTCGTCGGGCGGTTGCTGCGCGAGCTCCCCGCCGTCTGCGGCGAGTTCAGTATGCTCGTCATGCCCGACCATCCCACGCCGATAAGCATCCGCACCCACAGCGGCGACCCGATACCGTTCATGATCTACAGAAGCGGCCGCGACTGCGGCAACGGCGCGGATAAGTACGACGAGGACTCCGCCGCGAAGACGGGCTTATTCGTCGCCTCCGGCGCGGAGCTGACGGAGAGGTTTTTGAATTGCTGAAAACTGAAAACTTAAAAATGAATAATGAATAATTAACGAGAAACCGCACCCGAGGGTGCGGTTTTTTTAATATAAGCATTTTTTGCGGTTCTGTCATTCCGGGGAGCCGCGAACGCGCCGACAGACGCTTCTGCGTCAATGCGCGGACGAGCAATGCTCGTCCCTACGCAGCGGCGTTCCGCCGCTTCGCTCAGGATGACAGACTCGAGGGGTCGGCCAGCTTTGCCGCGACGCGAAGTATCCTCAACGCGTCGGAGACGGTTATCTCGCCGTCGCCGTCGACGTCGCCGATGCGGAGCGCCTCGGGAGTCGCCTCCGCGAGCTTCGCCGCGATACGCAGCGCGCGGAGCGCGTCGGATACGGTTATCTCGCCGTCGTTATCCAGATCGCCCGCCGCCTGCTCCGGCTCACCGCCTTCGACGACCTCGCGCCAGAGCGAAACGCCGGTGGGTATTTCGGTTATCACCCAGATATAGTCCCCCGTATCGGGATCGACGAGGCACATACCTTCGCCGTCCGTCGCGCAGTCCTCTTCGTATATCCATTCGTCGCGCAGCGTGAACTTATAGTCGGTCGAACCGTCGAAGGTCATCGGGTGCATACCGTCGAAGAAGTTGACGCCGACGTCGCCGTTTTTGAGGAAGGTGAAGTTGAGCGCCCAATCCATACGCAGGCCGTCGAGATACATCTCGATCTCCTCCTCGTCCTCCATACCGGCGATCGTGTTCGCCACCTCGATCAGGGCGTAAGACTTATCCTCGAAGTGCAGCGGATTCGGGTATTCCCACGAATAGTCAGGCACAAAGGAGAAGCACCCCTCGACTTCGACGAGGTATTCGCATGAAGGATACTCCGCTTCGTCGTCGTACCGTTCGCTTATCTTCTCGCGCGCTTCCTCCTCGGTGGCGGGGGCGTCCTGAAGGTAAAACGCCGCGCCGCCGCTGCCGTAGACCGTGCGGAGCCCGCCCTCGAGCTCGAAGCTCTCGACGGGCGCGCTTATAAGCTCGGGCACGTCGTAGCCCCCGTCCGTCGCGGACGGACGCGCGATATCGAGCGCGAGGCCGGTCTCGTCGTTGATCAGCAGGTAGCGTCTGCCGGAGATGAGTTGAGTCACGTCCGTCACCTTCTCGTAGACGGGCGCGCGCCCGCCGCAGCGGAGGCAGACTCCGCTCTCCGCGTCGTAGCAGTGCCCGAGCGCCGGACAGGTGTAGAAGTCCCAGAAGCCGAAATGCTCCTCGTACCCGGTCCCGTCCTCCTCGTCGACGCGCGCGGCGTAGATATTCATATCCTCGTCGAGCATCAGCCCGCAGTCCTCGCATTCGTAGTGCGCCTTCCTGCCGTAAGCCGTGCAGGTCGGCTCCGCCGCGGGGATGAAGGTCTTGTGCTCGTGCTCGCAGACGCGCTGGTAAACGTAAAGCTCCCAGCCATCCGGGAAGCCGCTGTCGAGGTACGGGGTGCGCTCGCTGAGGACGAAGGCGCCGTTTCTGAAAAGCAGGTGCCATATCTGATCGCCGTAGGTGATCCCGTTATCGTAGTCGTAGTAGTAATGGACGAAGCGGTGGACGGCGCCGTTCTCCGCGAAGGCGCGCCACTCGTGGTTGCCTTCGCCGGTCTGCGTGCCGAAGCCGAAGCTCGCCGCGCCGGTCTCCGCGTTCTCTATATCCAGCGTCATCTCGCGGCCGTCACGGAGGAATATGCCCTCCCACTCGGCGATCCTCAACACCGCCGCGTCGCCGGAAAGCTCGCCGCCGTCCGGCTCGAGGAGGGACGCCGTCACGGCGCCGCCGTTTTCGTTGAGGGCGTAGTATCTGCCGCCCTCCTCCGCGACGACGATGAAGCTCTGCAGCGGGTCGTCCTCCTCGCCGCTGCCGTAGTAGCCGGCGCCGTGGTCGAGGCGGTAGCGCACGCCGCCCGAAACGAGGTATTCGGGCATCGCGTCCCGCGGCTGCGCGCTCACGCCGAACGCCGGCAGCGCGCCGAGCAGCATCGCGAGCGCGATGAATACGGATATGATTCGCTTTTTCATTTCGCATTTTCTCCTTTGGCGTATGATTCCTTCCTTATGACCACAGTATAGCACGGACGGCGCGCGAAGTCAACGGAGAAAGCGCAAACAGTCCCCCGCGCGTTCGCGAACGCGGGGGGCTGTCGTTACGTTATATCCGAAGCGCGGCGTCAGTATACCGTGACCGACGTTCCGGGCGTGACGGCGCGGAGGATCCTTATCATATCGTTCGCCTCTTTGATCACGTTTTATTCGGTCCGCAGCGCTTCGACGGGGTCCTTCTTCGCCGCGAGGCGCGACGGGATAAGTCCCGCGACGAGCGTCAGCAGCATGCTTACCGCGACGAGCGCGACCGCTCCGGCGGTCGGCAGCGCGGCGAGATGCGAGATATCCGTCAGCGATTTCAGTATGATATTCGCCGGTATCAGCAGCAGGAGCGTTATCAGTATGCCCATCATTCCGGCGGTGAAGCCGATGATGAGCGTTTCGGCGTTGAAGACGCGGGAGATATCCTTCTTCGACGCGCCGATGCTGCGCAGTATGCCTATCTCCTTCGTGCGCTCCAGCACGGAGATGTAGGTGATGACTCCGATCATTATCGAGGAGACGACGAGCGAGACGGAGACGAACGCGATGAGTATATAGCTGATGGCGTTGATTATCGTCGTCACCGAGGTCAGCAGCAGGCCGATATAGTCGGTGTAGCGTATCTCGTAGCCCTCGCCCATCTTCGCGTTATAATCCGCGATGACCGCCTCGATGGCGTCCTTCGACTCAAAATCCTTGGGATAGATATTTATCAGCGAGGGCGTGTCGAGGTCGACGCCGCCGATCTTGCGCATAACGCTCTCGTAGGTGTCGCCGGAGGCGGCGGAAAGCGCGGCGATCGCCGCGGCGCGTTCCTCGTCGGAAAGCGCGGCGAGATACGCCTGCTGCTCCTCGGGGAGCGTTGCGATATCGAATCTGCCGTTGGAGAACGCCATCCCGGTCAGCACGTTGGTCTCCGGATCGGCGCGCTGCGCCTTGACGATCTCGCTTTCGTTGACCTTGTTTATAAGGTGCTCCGTCAGCTCGTGGGTGTAGCCGACCATGCCGCCGCGAAGCATCGTGACGAGCGCGTTCTCGGCGGGGCGGATGATGCCGACGATCTTTATATCCTCGGCGTTTTCAAGCGCCTTCGCGACGAAGTCGCCGTCCGCGGACATATCCACCCAGCGGTCGCCGAACCGCGCGTAGTAATCGCAGTTGAGCATCAGCTTGAACTTCAGCCCGACGAGCTCGTCGTAGGAATACTCCTTCTCCTCGGTCTGCGGCATTTCGCCGCCGTTCATCAGCGCCTTGAACATCCGCTCGAGCTCGGCGGAGTCCTTCAGCCCGAGGGCGTAAAGCGTATAGTCGCTGACGCGGTTGTATTCGTCGACGACGATGACCGCCTCGTCGTACGCCTCCGGCATCCTGCCGGAGAGGACGTCGAACTGCTCGTTCATGAATTCGCGGTTGCCCATCATCTCGCGCCAGACGTTCGAATTCGACAGTCCGGAGGAGGCGAAGGGGTTGGTCTGCGCCATCGTGTTCATACCCATGAAGTCGAAGACGGCGGAGGGGTTGACGCGGGTGACGCCGCCCGCGCCGTCGGCGTTGTAGAGGTTGAGGTCTATATCGTAGGAATACTGGATATCCGTAGTCAGCTCGCCGAGGCCGCTTTCCCCGCCGTCGACGAACGCCTTGAAGGATTTAAGGTCGTTGGTCTGCACCTCGTTGAGCATAGTTTTGAGCATATCGCTCATCATATTCGAGGAATAGACGCGGTCGAGCGGTCGGTCGGCAGGCTTGCCGCGCGTTCCGCGCAGGCTCTCCAGCAGAGAGGCGACGTCCACCGACTGCTTCTCTATCGTTATCGGGTAGCCGGAAAGGGTATCCTTCTCGACGCGGTGGATGTAGTTCGTCGCGCCGTGGCTCATCGCGAGGATCAGCGATATGCCGATGATGCCGATGCTTCCGGCGAAGGAGGTCAGTATCGTGCGGCCGCGCTTCGTGAAGAGGTTTTTCAGCGAGAGCGAAAGCGCCGTGGCGAAGGACATCGAATGTGCCTTCGCGCGCTTTTTCTTCTCGCGGCGCGCCTTGCGGTCGGCCTTCGCCTCCGCTTTGGCTTCCGCCTTCAGCTCCGCTTCGGCGTCGAAGGGCGCGGTGTCGTCCGTTATGCGTCCGTCGAGCAGGCGGACGGTGCGGGTGGCGTACTTCTCCGCGAGCTCGGGGTTGTGGGTGACCATTATCACGAGGCGGTCTTCCGCGATCTCTTTGAGTATCTCCATAAGCTGGATGCCGGTCTCGGTATCAAGCGCGCCGGTCGGCTCGTCGGCGAGGATTATCTTCGGATCGTTGACGAGCGCGCGGGCGATGGCGACGCGCTGCATCTGGCCGCCGGAAAGCTGGTTCGGCTTCTTGCCGACCTGGTCGCCGAGCCCGACCTTCTCAAGCATCTTACGCGCGCGCTCGCGGCGCTCCGCCTTCGGCACGCCGGAAAGCGTCAGCGCGAGCTCGACGTTGGAAAGCACGCTCTGATGCGGGATGAGGTTGTAGCTCTGGAAAACGAAGCCGACGGAATGGTTGCGGTAGGAATCCCAGTCGAGATCGGCGTATTCCTTCGTGCTGACGCCGTCGATGAACAAATCGCCGTCGGTGTATTTATCGAGGCCGCCGATGATGTTCAGCATCGTCGTCTTGCCGCAGCCGGACGGGCCGAGCACCGCGACGAATTCGCTTTCGCGGAAGCTGACGCTGATCCCCTTCAGCGCCTCGACCGCGGATTCGCCCTCGTCGTAGACCTTTTTTATATTCTTCAGTTCGAGCATTGCCCTCACTCCTTTTCGGAACGATTATAGCGCGGGTTTGTTAACGATATGTTAAATTCCGCGGGTATTTCAGTAAAACTTAACCGCTTTTCGTTATTATTCTATTCTCCGGCGCGGCGTCTGTCAACACATTTTCATCTTGCATTATCAAAAAAATGAGATATAATAGTATTTGTAGAATTATGAGTTCCCGCAAGGAGGAATGAATATGACAGGAACACACACCAGAAAACGCGTTCGCGTGCGCAAAAAGCGCCTCGCGATAGCCGTCGTCGCGCTCATCGCGGTCGTCGCGCTGACAATCGGGCTGATCTCGATCATCTCCAACCGCCAGACGCTCGACGGCGCGGACGTGAAGGACGAGCTCTCGATAGTGAACAACATCGCGTCGATAACCCACACCGAGGAGCAGCGTTTTTACGACGTCCGCATCTTCAAGCCGGACTTCGACGCCAAGAAGATGCCCGACGGGATGAAGAAATACTACGAGGACACCGAGGCTGACTTCCGCGAGCAGCTTCAGGGACTTCTCGAGGAGAAGCGTCTCTCCAAAAAGGACAAGGCTACGCTGGATATGAGCTATGAAGCGGAAACCTTCCAGCAGTTCACCACCTACACGGTCAACGCGGACGTCCACGTCTGCGAGGACTGCGTCGCCAACGGCAGCTTCAGCCGCCGCTACGCCGTAGTCGACACCACCGGCGCAGAGTACGTCGCCGCCGATCTTTTCAAGGACGACTACGACTACAAGACCGTGCTCGCCGCCAAGATAGCCGCGAAGCTCGAGGATAAGGACGTCCTCGGCGCGCTCCTCGAGATCGAGGAGCCCTTCACCGACAACGTCTTCATGACGGGCGAAGGCCTCCGCGTCGAGTTCGACGAGCCTGTCGGCGCCTCCGTCAAGGCGGGCGACGCGGTCACGATCGAGTATAAGTATATCTACTACGGCCTCAACTTCGAGCTGCCGGACAAGTATAAGCCGCCGGAGCCGAACCCGATCGACCCGAAGAAGGAAAAGGTCGTCGCGCTCACCTTCGACGACGGCCCGAGCGGCACGGTAACTCCGAAGCTGCTCGACCTGCTCGACAAGTACGGCGCGAAGGCGACCTTCTTCGTCGTCGGCGACTTCGTCGAGGCGAACCCCGAGGTGCTCAAGGACGCGGCGGAGCGCGGCCACACCATCGGCCTTCACACCCTCCACCACGACTACAGCTGGGTAAAGAACACGCAGGGCGCGATTCAGAACCTGCAGGACGAAGAGGATATGATCTATGAGATCTGCGGCGTCAGGCCCTACCTCTTCAGACCGCCCGGAGGAATAATGAACGCCAAGCTGCTGCAGGCGCTCGCCAGGCCCGCGATAATCTGGGACGTCGACCCGCAGGACTGGAAATACAAGGACGCCGACCACGTCTATAACGAGGTCATGAACCAGGTCACGAGCGGCGACATCGTCCTCTCGCACGACCTCTACGAATCGACCTATCAGGCGTACGTCCGCATAATCCCCGCGCTGAAGGAGCGCGGCTACCGCTTCGTCACCGTCGACGAGCTGCTCGGCATCACCGATCCCTCGATAGAGGGCGCGTACGCGGGCGAGTTCATCTATTACCGCACCCTCGCCTCCAAGCTCCGCAAGGAAGGCAAGTTCGGCGAGTAAGAGTATGAAAGAAGACATCTGCACCATCCCGATAAGCGAAATATTCGACGACAGCGACGGCTGCCCCTTCTGCCGCCTGCGCAGGAAGCTCGAGGACCGCGCGCTGGACTACATCTCCGGCGCGGCGATGATGGAGCCGGATATCCGCATAAAGACGAACGAAAAGGGCTTCTGCGAGAAGCACTACGCCGGGCTCGTTTCAATAGGCAAGCGGCTGCCCGTCGCGCTGATGCTGCAGTCGCACTGCAACGAGATACGCTTTTCGCTCTTCGGCGGCTCCGCCTCCGCGAAGAAGAAGGCGGAGAAGGCGCGCGCCTTCCACGACGGCTGCTACGTCTGCGACAGCGTCGGCTTCAACTTCCGCAACCTGCTCGTGCAGTTCACGCGGATGTATAAGACGGAGGACGACTTCCGCAAGGCGTTCACGCTGCAGCCGCAGCTCTGCCTGCGGCACTACGCCGACCTGCTCGCCGTGGGCGAGAAGGAGCTGGACAAGCGCACCTTCGCGAAGCTCAGCGACGACTGCGACCTGATGCTCGCGCGCACGCTGAAAGAGGAGTACGACCGCATAAGCGCGTTCTGCAAGTCCTTCGACTACAACAGCGACGTCACGCCGGACGGCAGGGCGATAGAGAAAATGATCGACGTGCTTTAACGCCCCGAAAACGGCGGGAAAGGATAACGGCTTCCTAAGGATATGAGTAAAAACTGGATGCGGCTGGACAACGCCGCCTTGATCTTCCCCGCCATAAGCCATACGCGCTGGAGCAACGTCTTCCGCGTTTCCGCGACGCTGACCGAGCCGGTCGATCCGGAGCTGCTGCAGCGCGCGGCCGCGGACCTTATGCCGCGCTTTCCCTCTATGTACGTGCGGCTGAAGACCGGCGTCTTCTGGCACTACCTCGAGGCGCTGCCCGAGCCGCCGCGGGTGCGCGAGGACTTCGCCTTCCCGCTGACGCTGATGCAGAAGAAGGAGCTGAAGACCTGCTGCATACGCGTCATATATTTCAAAAACCGCATCGCCGTCGAGTTTTTCCACTCGCTGACCGACGGAACGGGCGGCATGATCTATCTGAAAACGCTGACCGCGCGCTATCTGAAGCTTAAATACGGCGCGGATATACCCGCGGAGGAGGGCGTGCTCGATCCGGACGAAGCGCCGCTGCCCGAGGAGCTGGAGGACAGTTTCCCGCGCTTCTCGAACGGCGTCGCGCTCGACGACCGCGAATCCGACGCGCTGCGTCTGCGCGGCACGCGCGAGCAGAACTTCCTGCATCTCACGACCGGAGTCGCGCCGACGGACGCGCTGAAGGCCGCCGCGCACGGATACGGAGCGACGGTGACCGTTTTTCTCGCCGCCGTTATGGCCGAATCGATACTCGCGATCCAGGCGGAGCGCCGTCCCGAACGGCGCCGCCAAAGGCCGGTAAGAATAACCGTGCCGATAAATCTGCGCGCCCTTTACGGCAGCCGCACGCTGCGCAACTTCGTGCTGACGCTCAACCCCGGGGTCGACCCGCGCATGGGCGACTACACCCTCGGGGAGCTCTGCTCCGTCATCGCCGCGCAGCTGAAGGCGGAGGCGACTCCGCAGCGCATGGCGGGGCGCATCGCCGCCAACGTCAATCCGCAGAAGATACCGCTGGTGCGCGCCGTGCCGCTGCCGGTCAAAAGCTTCATAATGCGGCTGATATACGACCGCCGCGGCGAATCGAGGGGCTGCATCAACCTCTCGAACCTCGGCGTAATACGCGTGCCGGACGCGATGGCGCCCTTCGTGCGCCGCATGGAGTTCATCATCGGCACGCAGCGCAGCTACCCGAACAACTGCTCCGTGGCGACCTTCGGGAACGAAACGTATATCAATATGATACGCAACATACGCGAGCCCGAGCTTGAGCGCCGCTTCTTCTCCCGCCTCGTGGAGCTCGAAGTGCCGGTCGCGATAGAAACCAACTCGAACTGAATGGGCGCATTTTCACGCGCCCGCGCCAATATCATTTCAGGAGTATGCCATGTACTGTGTAAAATGCGGAGTCAGACTTGCCGACGGAACGGCCGCCTGCCCGCTCTGCCGGACGCCGGTGCGCGATCCCGGCGGCGCCGAAGCCGCGCCCGCCGCGCCGACCTATCCCGAACGCTATCCCGCCCCGCCGAAGACCCGCCGCTATCCGATACTCGCGTTTCTGACCGCGCTGCTGCTCGCGGCGAGCCTTTCCGCCTTCATATACTGCATAACGACCCTCCACAAAGTCGGCTGGTCGGGCTACGTCATGCTCGCCTGCGCGCTCGTCTATTTCGCGGTGCTGTTCCCCTTCTGGTTCGAGCGGCGCGAGCCGCTGATATTCGTGCCGATCGGATTCGGACTCGCCTGCGGATATCTGCTCTATATCTGCCTTTATACCGGAGGAAGCTGGTTCCTTTCGTTCGCCTTCCCGGTCACGATGCTCGCGGGACTGCTGACGACGGCGAGCGTTCTGCTTTTCCGCTTCGGCAAGCGCCGCAGGCTGCTCAAGATCGGGATACTGCTCATAGTCATCGGTCTGTCGAATATGCTGATAGAGTTCTTCCTCTGCATCACGTTCGGCACGCGGATGTTCACCTGGTCGCTCTATCCGGTCTGCTCCTTCTCGCTGATAGGGCTCGTTCTGATCCTCTGCGGCACCATACCGGGCTGGAGGGCGTATCTGGAGAAAAAGCTGTTTCTGTAACGCCGCGTTCGCCCGGGGGATTCCTCGTCGCTTCGTTCCTCGGAATGACAGAATCACGCCCTTTACTCACAGTAAAACCCCGCCTTGCCCTTGAGAAAAGTTTTTCACACTTTCAACAGGGTTTTCAACAGGTTAAAGCCCGATACGGCGCGTTTTCGACGGTTTTCGGCCGAAAATTTCAACGAAAGCGGTCGAAAAACGCGAATATACGTTCTGTAATTTCAGGCGAGCGGAGGCTCCGCAAGTCCCCTCGCCTGCCACGAAAGGAGCTGCCGATATGGACGGCGAAAACAAAATCGTCACTCCGGCCGAACAGCCGATAGACAAGACCGAAGTCACGCTTTCGAGCGAATGCGTCTACGACGCGGGCTTCATTAAGGTAATGAGCGACCGCGTGCGCCTGCCCAACGGCAGGGAGACCGGACGCACCTACGTCAAGCACCCCGGCGGCGTATGCGTATGCGCCGTCGACGCCGAGGGCAACGTCGCCTTCGTCAGACAGTACCGCTACGCGATGGCGGAGGAGGTGCTGGAGCTCCCCGCCGGCAAGATCGACGAGGGCGAAAGCCCCGAGGACTGCGGCCGCCGCGAGCTGATGGAGGAGACCGGCATGACCGCCGAGAAGTTCATTCCGCTCGGCATAATGTACCCCACGCCCGGATATTCCAACGAGGGAATATACATGTTCCTCGCGGAGAACGCGATACGCGGCGCCGCGAAGCCGGACGAAGACGAGTTCCTCGACACCCTCTATATGCCCTTCGACAAGGCGCTCTACCAGTCGCTGACCGGCGCGATAAACGACGCGAAGACGGTCATCTGCATGGCGCGCGCCGACCTGCGCAGAAGGAGGGGCAAATGATCTATACCGACGTCGCCGCGCGGGTGAAGACCGCCGACACCGAAGCCGCCTCCGCCGTCTTCACGATGGCGTACGACGGCGGCATTTGCGTCGAGGACTGCTCCGACATCGCCGAAGCCGCCGCGGTCATGCGCATGGACTACATCGACCGCGAGCTCGCCGAGCGCAACAAGGGCTTCTCGATCATACACCTCTACCTGCCGGAAACGGAGGACCTCTCCGCCGTGACAGATTTCATAAAGGAGCGCTTCGCCGCCGACGGCATAGAGTACGAGCTCTCCTTCAACCCCGTCGCGGAGGAGGACTTCGCGAACGCGTGGAAGGCGTATTACGAGCCGGTGAAGACCGGCGGGCGCATAACCGTCGTGCCTTCGTGGAAGGACTACGAGCCGGAGGACGGCGAGATAATTCTGAAGATGGATCCCGAAATGGCGTTCGGCTCCGGCACTCACGAGAGCACCCGCCTCTGCCTCGGCGAGCTGGATAAGCTCGTCCGCCCCGGCTGCACAGTGCTGGACGTCGGCTGCGGGAGCGGCATCCTCGCGATCGCCTCCGTGCTGCTCGGCGCGGGAAGCGCCGAGGCGTGCGACGTAGACGGCATCTCCGTGGAGACCGCCAGGCGCAACTGCGAGAAGAACGGCGTGAGCGTGAAGACCTACCGCTCCGACCTGTTTTCCGCGGTCGCGGGGCGCTTCGACGTCATCTGCGCGAACATAGTCGCCGATATAATCATCCGCATGGCGCCGGAGATAAAGGCGCACATGAACGCCGGCGGCGTTTTCCTCTGCTCCGGCATCATCGCGGAGCGCGCGGGCGAGGTCCGCGGCGCGCTTGAAGCGAACGGGCTGACCGTCCTGCGCACCGACGAGCTCAACGGCTGGGCCGCGATAGTCGCGGAATAGTTCGGGAATAACGGTGCTTGTTTTGTTCTTGACAAGCGCCGTTTTTTCATATATTATTTTTGTATGAACAATAATATTTACGGGAGGCAAATTATGGCTAAATTCTGCGTATACTGCGGGTCGTCTATGGACGACAACGCGAAGTTCTGTCTGAAATGCGGCAAGCCCGCGCCCGGAGTGCAGCCCGCGGCTCCCCAGCAGCAGCCCGCGCGGCCGCAGCCGGCTCCCCAGCCGGCGCTCTCGTCCTACTCCCCGCCCGGCATCACCGTCGACTACGCCGACAAGTCCGTCTTCTCCGGCGCTTCCGGCCAGAACCTGCACTACGTCGTGCTGCAGGTCACGCTGAAGGAAAAATTCATCGGCACCGGCTCCGGCAACCTGACCGAGCTCGAGGCGTGCATCAACGCGCAGGCCGCCAAGGGCTACCGCCTGCACACCATCACCACCTCCAACGGCGGCAGCAAGGGTATGCTCGGCGGCGACCGCATCCAGGCGACGCTGGTCTTCGAAAAAATAGTCTGACCTTTTTGAAAAAGCGGTCTTTGCGCGCGCAAAGACCGCTTTTTCTCCGCGTTTTCGGTATTGACAAACACGCGATCTTGTTATAATATACATATATACAGATAAACGCGGCTGCGCCGCGAATAAGGAGGATATTTATGGCTAAATTTTGTATGAAGTGCGGCAATCCGCTCCAGGAAGGTCACAAGTTCTGTCTCAACTGCGGCGCTCCCGCCGCGCCCGTTGCGCCTGCTGCGCCCGCTGCGCCCGCGGGTCCGGTCTGCGCCAAGTGCGGCAATCCGATCCAGGAAGGCCACAAGTTCTGCCTCAACTGCGGAACTCCCGTTGCCGCCGCCCCGGTCGTTGAGGCCGCCGCTCCGGTAGTCGAGGCCGCCGCTCCCGTCGTGGAAGCCGCCGCTCCCGTCGTGGAAGCCGCCGCTCCGGTCGTTGAGGCCGCCGCCCCGGTAGTCGAGGCCGCTCCCGAAGCGCCGAAGGCGTGCGCCGTCGTCATCGCCGAGCTGAAGGACGCGGGCGCCCTCGAGGAGCTCGTCAACGGCAAGGCCGCCGAGGGTTACCGCCTCGTCGCCGCCGTTCCGAACGGAGTGAGCAATAAAGCCACGCTTTTCTTTGAGCTGAAGTAAAAGCGCGTCTTTTCGGTGCTTTTCGGCTTGTCGTCCTCGGCAGGCAATAGCCTAGCCGTCGTCCTTCCGCGCCGAAAATCATCCGAAAATTCGTCGCTTTTGAGCTTCCGTTAAACTTCGAACGCCTCCCTCAGACGAGGGAGGCGTCATTTTTTCGCGGGAAAAATGACGGAGGGAGGGAAAAGCCGTTCGCGTCAGCGAATATATCGCGCCGCCGATGCAGAGATTCCCTCCCCCTTCTTATTTCGGGCAACGCCCGAAATAAGAAGACAGCCCCCTCGTCTGAGGGGGCTGCCCGGGCGTGTCGTTATATTTCAAATTCTTCTTTATTATGCTCCTGCAGCTTCGGGGCCGGCATCGGGACGCGCTTGAACGGATCGTATTCATACTTTTTGCAGACGTCCGAGGAATATACCTGTCCCTTTTTGATGCAGAAGCATTTGCCGTCCTCCGTTTCCGCCGAGTGAGCGCAGAGGGCGCAGCTCGGCTCTACGCCTTCGCCGAGGCGAAGCTTGTTTTTCATCACGCGTTCCCCTTTCCGTAATAGTTCGCCAGACAGCCGGCGAGGATAATGTCGCGCTCCTGCGCCGTCATCGCGGGCAGGTTCAGGGTAATTTCACGGCGTTCGCCGTTTCTTATCACGACGGCGGGTATCTCCTCCGCGCCGGAGGCGACGAGCTCGCGGACGCGCGGGATATAAACGTAGTCGCCCTTCTCGAGCGAGTCTGTATCCTCGAACTCAAACGGCAGCATGCCCCAGTTGACGAGGTTGCTGCGGTAGCGCTTGGTCGCGTATTTGCGCGCGATATTCGCCTTGCCGCCGAGCACGCGCTGGCAGGACGCCGCCTGTTCGCGCGCGGAGCCGTCGCCGGGGCGCACCGCCACGAGCAGGCTCGCGACGCGGGTGGTCGCCGGATCGAACTGAGGCACGTCGCGCTTTATCTCATCCGCGGTAAGCGCGGAGATGCGTTCGCATTCCGGCACGTAGTCCGGCGCCTTGCGCGAGAGCGCGAAGCGCGCCAGCCGCAGCGGGTTGGAACGGTAGGAGGAGGTTTCACCCGACGGGATAAGCTCGTCGGTGGTGGTAACGCCGTCGCGCAGCGCGCAGGCGACGCGGAAAAGCATATTTTCGGCAAGGTCGTCCATCTCCGGCCAATCGGCGATGTTCGGGCCCTTCTCGAGCGCGGTCTCCGGCTTCGCGGCGCCGACGCCCTTGTAGACGCGCTTATCGTAGCTCGACGCGTCGAACTCGCAGCCGTACTCGCGCTCGGGGATGCCGAGCTCCGTCGCGGGAGTAAGCCGCCCGCCGTTCGCGGCGGTAGCCGCTATCGAGCGCGCGTCCATCAGCGCGACGAACGCCGACTGCCCCTCGCCGGGCTTGCTGCCCTCGCGGTTGGGGAAGTTGCGGGTGGTATGCCGCACCGAGAGCGTGCCGTTCGCGGGGATGTCGCCCGCGCCGAAGCAGGGGCCGCAGAAGGCGGTCTTCAGCACCGCGCCCTGCGCGATAAGCCGCTCCGCGACGCCGTTTTTCATCAGCCGCGCGTAGACCGGCTGGCTCGCGGGATAGAGCGAAAGCTCGCCGCGATTGCCGCCGAGCGCTTCGAGTATATCCGCCGCGGCGGCGAGGTTTTCGTAGCCGCCGCCCGCGCAGCCGGCGATTATATGCTGACGCGCGGTCAGCCGTCCGTCCTTCACGAGCGGGCGCAGGTCGCAGCCCCTCTCCGCCTGCGCGGCGAGGATATCGGCGGCGTTTTCGTTCAGCTCCTTTATCGTGAAGACGTTGGAGGGGTGGAACGGCAGCGCGATCATATTCTCGATCTTGTCGAGGTCGACTACTATCGCGCCGTCGTAGCACGCCGCGGGCGCGGGATCGAGCCGTTTATAGTCCTGCGGACGCCCGTGCGCCGTCAGGTATTCCTTTATCTTTTCGTCGGTGCGCCAGACGGACGAGAGGCAGGTCGTTTCCGTCGTCATGACGTCCACGCCGAAGCGGTATTCCGCGCTCATCGCGCCGACTCCCTCGCCGACGAACTCCATTATCTTATTCTTGACGAAGCCGTTCTCGAAGACCGCGCCGATGATCGCGAGCGCGACGTCCTGCGGGCCGACGCCCGCCTTGGGCGCGCCTTTGAGATAAACGCATATCACTTCCGGCTTCGCGACGTCGTAGGTCCTGCCGAGAAGCTGCTTGACCAGCTCGCCGCCGCCTTCGCCCACTCCGAGCGTGCCGAGCGCGCCGTAGCGCGTGTGGCTGTCGGAGCCGAGGATCATTTTTCCGCATCCGGCGTACATCTCGCGCATATACTGGTGAATGACCGCGACGTGCGGCGGGACGAACTCGCCGCCGTACTTCACCGCCGCGGAGAGCCCGAAGCGGTGGTCGTCTTCGTTGATCGTGCCGCCGACGGCGCATAAGCTGTTGTGGCAGTTGGTCAGCACGTAGGGTATCGGGAACTTATCCAGGCCGCTGATTCGCGCCGTCTGGATTATGCTGACGTAGGTTATGTCGTGGCTCGTCATCGCATCGAACTTCACGCGCAGCTGCTTTCCGTCGCCGGTATCGTGCGCCGCCAGAATGCGGTCCGCGATGCGGCCGGACGCCGCCGCCTCCGCGTCGAGCTGACACTCCGACGCCTTTTTAAGCTCCGTGCCGTTCAGCAGGAAGACTTTTTCATTTATAAGGGTTATTCCGTTCAATTTTTGCCTCCGTTCGGGATCTGAACGCGACCGAAACGCTTTAACATTTCAGCGCATTAAACACAAAAAGTTTTAATCATAATCTAATTGTAATTCATATTTGACAAAAAATCAACCCGCGCGCAAAAAAATGTTGCATATCGGGCGTTACGGTGCTATAATTCGTCTATAAAAATGAGTGTTTCCGATCGTGCGGCGCGGCCGCCGCGGGACGCCCTCAAGAAAGGAAGAATACTATGGAAATCAAAAACGCGTATCTTGCTGAGCTCTACGACCGCGTCGCGAAGCGCAACGCCGGCGAAAAAGAGTTCCTCCAGGCCGTGGGCGAGGTGCTCGAATCCCTCTCCCCCGTCGCCGACAAGCGTCAGGATCTGATCGACGCCGGCGTTTTCGACCGCATCGTCGAGCCGGAACGCTTCGTTCAGTTCCGCGTCGCGTGGGTTGACGACAGCGGCAAGGTGCAGGTCAACAGAGGCTACCGCGTGCAGTTCAACTCCGCGATCGGCCCCTATAAGGGCGGCCTGCGTCTGCATCCCTCCGTATGCGCCTCCGTCATCAAGTTCCTCGGCTTCGAGCAGGTCTTCAAGAACAGCCTGACCGGTCTGCCGATGGGCGGCGGCAAGGGCGGCAGCGACTTCGACCCGAAGGGCAAGAGCGACGGCGAGATCATGCGTTTTTGCCAGAGCTTTATGACCGAGCTGTGCCGCCACATCGGCGCGGACACGGACGTTCCCGCCGGCGATATCGGAGTCGGCGCACGTGAGATCGGATATCTCTTCGGCCAGTATAAGCGCATACGCAACGAATTCGTCGGCGTGCTGACCGGCAAGGGCCTGACCTACGGCGGCTCCCTCGCCAGAACGCAGGCGACCGGCTACGGCCTGTGCTACTTCGCCAAGTGTATGCTCGAGGGCGCCGGCAAGAGCTTCGACGGCAAGACCGTCGTCATCAGCGGCAGCGGCAACGTCGCCATCTACGCCTGCCAGAAGGCGCAGTCCTTCGGCGCGAAGGTCGTCGCGATGAGCGACTCCAACGGCTACGTTTACGATCCCGACGGCATCAAGTTCGACGTCGTGCGGCAGATCAAGGAGGTCGAGAGAGCCCGCATTTCCGAGTACGCAAAGCGCGTTCCGGGCGCGACCTACACCGAGGGCTGCAAGGGCATCTGGACGATCAAGTGCGACATCGCCCTCCCCTGCGCCACGCAGAACGAGATCGACGGCGAATCCGCCGCCATCCTCGTCAAGAACGGCTGCTTCGCGGTCGCCGAGGGCGCGAATATGCCCAGCACCCCCGAAGCCGTCGAGTGCTTCAAGGCCGCGGGCGTCCTCTTCGGACCCGCGAAGGCCGCCAACGCCGGCGGCGTCGCCACCAGCGGACTTGAGATGAGCCAGAACTCCCTGCGCCTTTCCTGGACCTTCGAGGAGGTCGACGAAAGACTGCACGGCATAATGAAGAACATCTACGCGAACGCCGTCGCCGCCGCCGCCGAATACGGCTGCGCGGGCGACCTCGTCGCGGGCGCGAACATCGCCGGCTTCCTGAAGGTCGCCGAGGCGATGAAGGCCCAGGGCGTCTGCTGACACCGTACAATTTACCCCGATCCGACGCCGGCGCTTTTTCAGCGCCGGCGCCGACGTATCCTTGACAAATATCGGGAAACATAGTATAATATGAAACAATAAACCGTAACCGACTACCGGAGGTGGCACAATGTTCGGACACAGATCTGACGGCAGAAAAATAAAGAGTCTCGACCCGCTGTTTTACGCGATCCCGCACCTTATGCCGAGGCGCGACGACTCGATGGTCTTCGCCGATATGAATATCGAAATGACCGAGCTCGACCGCTACGTCAAGGAAAAGCGCGCCGAATGCCCCGACATTTCTCACATGACCGTCATTATGGCGGCGATGGGCAGAGTCATGGCGGAAAAACCGTTTCTCAACCGCTTCATCATCGGCAGGCGCATCTACGCGAGAAAGTATATCAGCGTCTGCTATAACATACTGACCGAGTTCGGACCGGAAAACCCGCGCGAAGACATCATCAAGCTCTATTACGAGAACGGCGACGACGTCTTCAAAGTCACCAAGCGCGCCGCCGACGCGATAAAGAATATGCGCGAGACCGCCGCGAAAGCGCAGACGACCTCCGGTCTGGACAAGTTCCTGAAGCTCGTCTTCCATCTGCCGACCTTTATGATCTCCGGCGCGATCCGCTTCCTCTTCTTCCTTGACAGGCGCGGAATGCTGACGAAGTCGCTGCTGGATATTTCGCCGCTGCACTCCTCGATGTATCTGACGAACATGGCGTCGCTCGGCATGGGCAGCGTCAAGCACCACCTCTATGAAAACGGCACCGTCAGCCTCTTCCTCGCGCTCGGCAAGCGCGAGTTCACCCCCGTCTTCGACAGGGAGGGGCTCGAGAAGACGAAGCGCACGATGAACGTCACCTTCACCGTTGACGAGCGCATCTGCTCCGGATACGTTTTTTCACGCTGCCTGCGCTTGTTCGAGCACTACCTGCGCCATCCCGAAGAACTCGAGCAGCCGATGGAAATAAGACAGGACGTAAAATAAAAATAACGGGGTTTTTTAATCCCCGTTATTTTTTAATGAATGCTGAAGATTGAATACTTAATAACGAATAATTAAAGGAACAAACCGCCGGAGGCGGTTTGAACGGACCGGACCTCCCTCAGACGAGGGAGGTGGATTGACGGAGCGGAGCGACGGCAAGACGGAGGGAGGGAAAAGCCCTGCCTGCGCCGCGGCGTTTGCGTTTCAGACGGCCTTTTCCCTCCCTCAGTCTCGGACGGCTTGACAGCCGACCTCGACAGCTCCCTCATCTGAGGGAGCTCTCCGCACTTCATCTTCTACTCCACTTAAAAAAGGAGCCGCGCCTATGCTTCGCACGATTACACGAAACGACTTCACGCTGATGCTCGATCACGACGCCCGCCTGCGCGGGCTTACGCTGCTGCGCGGCGAACGCCTCGTCGCGGACGGCTTCGCGCTCCGCTCCGGCGGCGCGGACGTAACCGCGCCCGCGCTCGAAGGCGTGACCGAAACGCCGGACGGCGTTATCCTCTCCCTCGCGGCGAACGGCGCGGCGATCGAATGGGAGCTGCGCTTCGGCGGCGGCTTCTTCGACGACCGCGTTATCCTCACCTGCCCGAAGGACGCCTCGCCCGACGGCTTCTTCCTGCTGCTGACCTGCCCCGCCGCCGGAGCCGGCTTCATGCGGGTGCCGATGGGCGACCCGAACGAAAAGCCGCGCGTCCTCGGCGCCGACGAGCTCGGCGAAGGCGGCGAATGGGAGGGCGTCACCTTCTCGCGCGGAGACGAAGGCGTCTGCGTGGCGAAGCACCCCTCCGACCTGCGCCCCGTGTGGATTTCTCTGCGCCGGATCGGCGGCAAGCTGCTTTTCGGTGGCGCGGCGTACGTCTCACGCTTCGGCATCGCGCCCCCGCGCGAAGAGAACGCGGACGGAACGCGCGTCGACTTCCGCTTCACGCGCTATATGCTCTTCGAGGGCGGCGCGGAGGAGGGCTTCCGCTTCTACCGCGAGTTTATGCGCGAAAACGGCGTAACCCTGCCGGCGGACTACGACCCGCCGACGAACTATTGCGTATTCTACGAATCATGGTTCCTCGCGCCGCCGGAGATCGGCGAGTGCCACGGAATGGATTTCGACTTCCTTACCGGCAAAATGGCGGACTACGCGAGCGCCCTGCGCTGCGGACTGATATATCTCGATCAGGGCTGGGACAAGGTCTTCGGCTCGCTCGAATGGGACGAGCCGCGCCTGCGCAAGCCCGCGGAGCTCGTCGCCGCGCTGCGCGAAAAGGGGCTCGGGCTCGGCGCGCTGATCGCGATGCACGTTCAGGGCGACTGCCTGCCGGAGAGCGTTTATATGCGCGGCGAGGACGGCTCCGTCATCGCCGGCGACCCGTGGCATCCCATCGGCGTCTGCCCCTGCTCCGACGAGTATAAGCGGCTGCGCTACGACCGCCTCAAATACCTCGCCGACAGCGGCGTGAGCTTCTTCAGCTACGACTTCATGAACCTCGACGTGCCCTGCTGGTCGCACGAACACGATCACCCCGCGCCCTCCGACGCCTACTACGGCACTATGGCGCTGGTCGAGGGGCAGGAACGGCTGAAAGCCGAATGCCCCGACCTGCTGATCGAGAGCCACGACTGGTACAGCTCCGGCGGCTGCTACTACCCGATATACTGCTTCGGCGCAAGCCACCACGAGCGCTGGGGCTTCGAGTATATGTGGAAGCCGCTGGAAGACTACGCCAACGGCCGCGTGCAGAATCTTTACTGGTATAACCTCGCCTACGACAAGCCGCTCTATCTGCATATGGACCTGACCGGCGCGGGCGACAAGGCGGAGGTCTTCTGGTTTTACGCAAGCTTGGTGCGCCACCTCGGCGTTGGCAGCTACGGCAACCTCGACGAAGCGCACAAGAAGCTGATGCGCGACGCGGCCGCCGTCTACGCGGAGCTGAAGCCCTACTTCACCCGCGGCGCGTTCGACGGGCACGGGCCGACGGCGCATATTCATACACTGGGGGGCGAGGGCTCGGTCGTATGCCTCTTCGCGGAGGCGGAGGACAGGGCGGGCGAGGAGTTCTTCACCGCCGCGGAGCTCGGGCTTGAGCGCGTTTCCGAAGCGCGGCTGCTCTGGGGCGACGCGGAGGTTGAAGCTTCCGAAGGCGGCGTGAGGATCTCCCCGCGCTTCGAAGGCGACGGAGCCGTGATCGTCCGCGTGCGCTGACGCGCCCGGGGGACGGACAATGATATATCGCCCGTTCGGGCGATCATAACTCTAAACTCTAAACTCTAAACTCAAAACTCAAAACTCAAAACTCAAAACTCAAAACTCAAAAACCCCGTCCGAATCGGACGGGGTTTTCTTTAAGTTATGAGTTCGCGGCAAGCCGCTGCACCTCATCCGTCATCGCCGCATCCGCGCCGATGACACCTTCCCCTCAAGGGGAAGGCATGCGGACGAGCGATGCTCGTCCCTACGCGTTCGCTTATCCGAGCCAGAGAGTCGCGAGGACCGTTTCTTCCATCTTCTCGTACTCGGCGGCGTCGCTGCCGCGCGTGAGGACGACTTCGTAGACGGCGTCGTCGGTCGCGGCGGCCATATAGAGTTTCTTTCCGTTGTCGCTCGCGCGCCAGGTCGTGCCGTTGACGACCTTGTCGGAAAGGGCGCCGACGCCGCTGTTGCTCGCGAGGACGGATTTGGCGATATACGCGTCGAGCTCAAAATCCGCGCTCAGGCCGCTGACGCAGATATTCAGGTCGGTGCCCGCGGCGGTGTAGTAATTATACACACCGAGCATGCCGTTATACTCGTTCTCGGTCATGCCCTCGGGGTATTCGGCGTAGAGGTCGTAGATCTCGACGGGTACGCCGCCGGCGGTCGGACGCTGCGCTGCAGACGAGCTCTCCGGTCCGGAACCGGATTCGCCGCCCTGTTCGCCGCCGGATCCGACGGCCGAGCCGCCGGCTTCGGAGCCCGCGGGCGCGGCGGGTTTTTCGCCGCAGGCGGCGAAAAGAAGCAGCGCCGCAAGCAGCAGCGCAAGGATGGAGATCACGCGTTTGGTTTTCATGATAAACGCTCCTTTGTCGTGTATGATTATGTCATTCTGAGCGAACGGAGCCGGAGGCGCAGTGAGTCGAAGAATCTCGGGTAATCATTAGGATTCCGAGCAAGGCAAGGGATCTCATTTTCAGATACTTCGGCGCGTCGCGCCTCAGTATTCGGGAGATAACGTAAGATCCTTCGACTTCGCGGCGTTCCGCCGCTTCGCTCAGGATGACAAATAGAAACGCTTATGCGTAAATGCGCGGACGAGCAATGCTCGTCCCTACGGTTTGCTTTCTATGCGTACTTCCGCGTTCTGTCATTCCGAGGAGCCGCAGGCGACGAGGAATCCCCTTCCCTATGCAGCCGTCTGCATAAGGTGTGGGATCCTTCGGGCTTCGCCCTCAGGATGACAGCAACTTCGGCGTCTTATCTTCAATCAAGCAACGCGGAGAAATGGTATTTTCAGATGATTTGCGGCGCGGAAGGACGACGGCTAGGCTATTGCCTGCCGAGGACGACAAGCCGCAAAGGGCTGAAAATAACATTTCGTCGTCTTAGCTGTTTTTCATGATGACGCTCTCGCATACGTTCGCCACGTGCTCGCACGCGTCGCAGCATTTCTCGAGGCGTTCGTAGCAGTAGGTCAGCGGCAGGAGCTTGGTCGCGTCGGCGCACTCGGCGTAGAGCGAGTGCATGCTCTCGACGTAGAGCTTGTCGCCCTCCTCCTCCATGCTGTTGACGTCGATGATGAGGGCGCCGATGCGCTCGGACTTGCGGAACTTCGGGAACTCCTCCATAACGTCGCGCAGGGTGCGGCAGCACATGGCGATGATTTTGGTGAAGCGCTGCGCCGCGGGCGGCACCTCGGTCATGTTATACATGTATATGCGCAGGTAGACGTCCTCTATGCAGTCGACGACCTCGTCGATCTCGCTGGCGAGGTGCGCGATGTCCTCGCGCTCGATGGGCGGGACGAACTCGCGCGAGAGGTTGTCGATGATCTCATGCTTGACGTGGTCGGCCCGGTTCTCGATGACGTGCAGGCGCGTGCGCGTTTCCTCGACCTTGTCGGGGTGGAAGTCGGTGATCTCCGCTTCGAGCAGCTCCGCCGCGTCCACCGCGCAGACGGTCATATCGTAGAACGCGCGGAAGTAATCAAAACCTTTTTTTCTTGCCATAGCTTCCTCCTAAAACGTCGCCTTTGAGGCGAGGGCGTATCACTTAAAATATACGAAGCGCGAGCCAGGTCAGCGCGTAGCCGATGGCGCCGCAGAACGGAAAGACGATGAACCACGAATATATAAGGCGCTTTGAAAGCCCCCAGTTGACGTTGGTCAGACGCTTCGACGCGCCGGTGCCCATGATGGCGGCGGTCTTCGCGTGGGTGGTGCTGATGGGAAGTCCGGTCAGGGTGGCGATCAGCACGCAGGTCGCGCCCGCGAAGTCCGCGGAGAACGCCTCATAGCGCTCCATCTTGACCATATCCATACCGACGGACTTGATTATGCGCGTGCTGCAGAACGCCGAGCCGATACCCATCACAAGCGCGACGGCGAGCATCATCCAGTACGGGACGGCGGTTTCGGAGGCGCTCTCGCCCCTCATCATGCAGGCGGCGATAAACATTATCGCGATGAACTTCTGACCGTCCTGCGCGCCGTGCATGAAGGACATGAACGCGCCGGAGCCGATCTGCGCCAGCTTGAACGGGCGGTCGTATTTGCGCCTGTCCGCGCGGCGGAAGAGGAATCCGATGACGCGGGTGTAGAGGATGCCGAGCCCCGCGCCGACGACTATCGAAACGGCGAGGCCGTAAAGCACCTTTTGCCACTCGCCGAAGTTTATCGCCCTGAAGCTGCCGACGGCGGCGATAGCCGCGCCGGAGATGCCGGCGATGAGCGAATGGCTCTGGCTGCTCGGCAGTCCGAACGCCCAGGCGACTACCGCCCAGACGACGACGGCGACGAGTCCGGCGCAGAGCGCGACCATCGAGACGTGCTTATCCGGACCGAAATCCAGCATATTCGCCATCGTGCTGACGACGGCGGGGGTGATTATGCTCATCACGAAGACGCCGAGGAAATCGAAAAACGCGGACATCAAAAGCGCCGCGCGCGGCCGCATACAGCGGCTCGAAACGCAGGTCGCGATCGAATTCGGCGCGTCCGTCCAGCCGTTGACGAAGACGCCCGCGAGCGTCAGCAGCACCGCGATGAGCAGCACCGGATTCGTGAACATCGTATTCAGGAAGTCGCCCGAAGGCAGCCATGAACCCATAAGCCTTTTTTCCTTCTCTTTTCGCGTTTTGCCGGCGCGGAACGACGCCGCGCCGCAATCCCTTATGTTAATGATACCATACAACCGCCGCAATTTCAAGGGGAAATTCGACCGGGGGCGCGCCGCGGCGCGTTTTTTCGGCAAAAACCGCGGGGCGCGCGCGGACAAGACCGGTTAAGTCGGATTTTCGACAAAAAAGTGTTGACAATTCTGATTTTTCGGTTATAATATAACTTGCGTTCGAAAAAAGGCGCGGTATTGCCGAATTGTGTAATGGTAGCACGACAGACTCTGACTCTGTTTGTCTGGGTTCGAATCCTAGTTCGGCAACCAGAAAAAGCACCCCTTGCGGGGTGCTTTTTTTATGCGGAAGTCATGCCGCGGCTCACACGGTTATTATCAGGTTGTTCGTATTCATAGTCGAGGTGTAGGAGATGTCCTTCGCGGCGGCCATGACGGTGCGGATGCCGACGCCCTTCTCCGGATTCTCCGGATCGTACTCCCACTTCTCCGCCTTCTCCTTGAAGTTGAAAAGCACGCAGTCGTCGCGCAGGCGCAGGACGGGCGCGCCGTCCTTGACTATCACGCGTACCGCGAGGTTATGCGGTTTGCCGTCCTTAGTGAAGCCGTGTTTGATGACGTTGACCGCCATCTCCTCCGCGCAGAGCGCGAGGCGGTTGGCGGTCTTCGCGTCCACGCCGCGGTCGGCGCAGAAGCCGGCGAGGCGTTCCGCGAAGGCGGCGGACTCCTCCACCGTCTGCGGCGAGGCCTCTATAAGATCCCCGTCCGGCACGCCGAAGCCGCGCGGCAGGAACATATACGCCTCCGCGCCGCTCCTGCTCTTATTCCTGAAGGCAAATGCGCTTATCAATATCAGCGCGCTGAGCAGCGCCTGCCCTATCGGGAAGGCGAGCCAGACGCCCGTTATGCCCATAAACGAACTGAGCGCGTAAGCCGCGGCCGCGGGGAGCGCGACCTCGATGCCGATATTCACGAGGTTGGACGCCCAGACGCGCGAAAGCGCCTGCAGATAGCCCGCGGCCGATACGTTGAACGCGAGGAACGGCAGGCAGCACGCGTAACAGCGCAGCGCCGACGTCGCCATATCCCGCGTCGCCCCCGCCTCCGGTATGAACACCGCGGCGATGAACGGCGAAACGCAGAACACCGCGGCCGCAAGCGCGGTCACGCCGATCACTATATCCTTCACGGCGGTCGAGAACACGGTCTTCAGCCCGCGCGTATTCTGTTCGCCGACCATTATGCCGCTCATCATCAGCACCGCGCCGCCTATCCCCCAGCCGAGCGAGCCGAGCGCGAAGGAACTGCCGGTGCCCGCGGAGAGCGCGGTCACGCCCGCGTCTCCGGCGATGCGGAGCACGAGCGCGTTCAGCAGTATCGGGAGCAGGGCGCGGCCGAGCATACAGACCGCGCGCGGAGCGCCGTCCTTCAGCAGCGGCGCAATATTCTTCGCCCGCATCTCCTTCGCGGAGTAGCGGAGCGATCTCTTCTTTTTGCCCGCGAAGTGCAGGAGCACTACTGCGAGGGCGGCGTAATGGCCTATCGCGCTCGCCAGTCCCATTCCGAACATCCCGCCGTCGAATACGAATATGTTGAGCAGGTCGCCCGCTATATCCACGGCGGCGCTGACGACGCTTGCGACCTTCGGGAGCGTCGCGGCTCCGTCAAGCTGCAGCATCGGAGTCAGCACGACAAACATTATGAAGCCCGGCGCGCCGATGAATATGCCGCGCAGGTAAACGACGGTGTCGGAAAAGACCTCCGCGCTCGCCGCCTTCGCGCCGAAAAGTCCCGCGAGCCCCTCCGTGAAAACGAGTCCGCCGACGCAGAACAGCGCGGAAAGCGCGACGCCGAGCGTTACGGTCAGCGAGTAAACGCCGGAAAGCCCCTTCGGATCGCCGCGGCCGACGGCCTTCGTCATCATATTGATGCTGCCGACCATCAGAATGCCGCTGATTATCGAGGCGATGCTGAAATACGGGCCGCCGAGGCCGAACGCCGCGAGCGCTCCCGCGCCGAGGAACCGCCCCGTCAGCATGGAGTCTATTATCGCGGTCAGCGCTCCCGTCAGCTCCGCTATGAGCAGCGTTACCATCGCGCTCTGGAAGAGCTTAGCCGTCATCGCTTTATCCGCTTTGTCAACGCCCGTTCGCGCCATGCGTCCGCCGCCTTTCTTTCGTTGTTCCGATCGGGTCAAAGCTCCCTGATAAGCACCTTTTTCTGCGAAATGCTATGAGGCGTGCGCCCTATGACCGCGGCGCGGCATTCGTCGAGCGTAGCCTGCATCTTGACGGCCATCTTCTTTATCTCTTCAAAAATGCCCGCGTCGGAGGAATCGACGGCCAGCGTGAACGCGTCTTCGGTTATCTCAAGCCCGTGCACCGCGCGGTGCATATTGAAAGAAAGTATGTTCGCGACCTCCTTGTCGCCGTAAAGCAGCGGCGAGTTGCGGTCGGAGGCGACGTCGATCTCGTCCGCGAGGCGTATCAGCGCCGCGAGGTATGGCAGGCAGACCGTGTTCCCGTTCGGCATTTTCAGCGCGACGGGGTATTCGGCTTCGTCCTTCAGGTCGGTGCGGCGGTGTCCGAGCGCGATCTCCGCGACCGCGCGCAGGTGCTCCTGCGACGGCAGCTCGAAGAGATCGGCGTATTTCCTGATGAAAAACCAGGAGTATTGGTGATGATACGCGCGTATGGTGTTTTTTATATCGTCCGGATTGTTGGCGTCGAAAAAGTCGCCGAACTCCATCTCGCGCGAGAACTCCTCATAGTCCTTTTTCGTCACTCCCATGCCGGTGTCGTGGAAGTAGCAGCCCATCAGCAGCGAATATATCTCGTCGGCGTTCAGCGCGTCGATCCCGTCGCCGATGAGCCTGTTGCAGAAGTTGATGACGGTCAGCGAGTGGAGCTCCGAGTGGTCAGTGTAGTCCGGGAAGATGAGCTTGTAGTTCGACAGTATGCGCTGCAGGCAGAAGACCGCGTCCGTG
Source organism: Clostridia bacterium (assembly GCA_017620395.1). Classification (NCBI taxonomy): domain Bacteria; kingdom Bacillati; phylum Bacillota; class Clostridia; species Clostridia bacterium. The sequence continues at coordinate 95,694 of JAFZQJ010000003.1, forward strand.
AAGCGCTTGTGAAGCTCCGGATCGAGCGCTTTCAGCCTGCGCTCCATCGCGAAGTCGTGCTTGTACTCATCCATTCGTCTTCCTCCTCCCGCGGCGGATTTAAGTTTACGGTATGATTATACCATTATTGTAAGGCGCCGTCAATGAGATTTATATCGCCGCGCCTGCCGACCCGAGCGGAGTAAAGCGAGTCAAAGGATCTCACACAGCGCAGCGGGCAGGTCTGTCATCCTGAGCCCGCAGGGCGAAGGAGCACCCAAGCGAACGCAGGGCGTCTGTCATCCTGAGCGGAGGCGAAGCCGGAGTCGAAGGATCTTAAAGACGAGGTCGTGTTAATAATAAAAGTGTGTATTCGGAGCAGCCGTTAATGCTCATACTCCGAATACACACTTTTTCTATTACAACGCCGTTCCCTTCAGGATCCTTCGACTGCGCTCCCTGCGGTCGCTCCGCTCAGGATGACACGAACACGGCTTGCTGCGTGAGTGCGCGGACGAGCAATGCTCGTCCCTACGGGTGACGAACGCGGCGCGGGCGCGAAAATCACTGTTCCCTTTCCGCGCAAACCGTGTTATAATACACTTATAAACTCAACGGGGGCGCGGTATGAACTACAGCTTCTTTGACTACAAGTACAACATCGAGGGGTTCGATTCCGACTTTTTCTCCACCGAGCACATCATCTTCATCGCGCTGGCGTACGTACTCACGCTGCTGCTCTGTTGGGTCTTCCGCAGGGCGCGGCACGAGCGCATCGACATCGGGCTGAAGGTGCTTTCGATAGCGATGGTGCTGCTCGAAGCGACGAAGATAACGTGGGAAAGCTATTACGATATAACCACGGGGCGCGGCTTCAACCGGTACGGCCTGCTGCCGATATACACCTGCTCGCTTTTCATCTACGCGCTGCTCGTCGCCGCCTGGACGAAGGGCAAGCCGCGGGAGTACTGCCTGAGCTTCATCACGACGATAAGCCTGCTCTACGGCGCGGTCGGCGTCGTCTACTGCAACGGGCTGAACTTCTACCCGTTCTGGACTTTCGGCGCGTTTTATTCGATGTTCTTCCACACGACGATGTTCGCGACCGGCGTCTTCCTGCTCGCGACGCGGTATAAGGCGCTCGAGTGGAAGGATTCGCTCCGCGCCATGGTGCCGGTGCTGATCCTCGCGGCTGTCGCGATACCGGTCAACCACTTCCTCGGTTCCGACTATATGATGATATACAGCGGCAGCGGAGTGCCGTTTTACGAAGGCCTCGCCGCCTCCCTCGCGGAGAAGGGATTGCGCTTCGTCTACACCGGCATAATGCTCGCCACGCATATCCCGCTCGCCCTGCTCGTCATCGCGCTCTATAAGCTCGCGAAAGCGGCGAACGCGAAGGCGTGCGGAGGCGAAGCCGCCGGCGTTCACGAAGCGAACTCATAACCCGCGCAAAGCGCGATCATAGCTCTGAACCGTAAACTTATGAGCGAAAACCGCTTCCCTGTAGGGAAGCGGTTTTTGAGTTCAGAGTTTACAACTGTGACGCGGCTTCGCCGCGGTTATGAGCCCGCCTGCGGCGGGCGCTTACGCCGCTTCGCGGCTACACCTCATCCGCCCCTTCGGGGCACCTTCCCCTCAAGGGGAAGGCTTTTCACGCGCTCACTCCGCTGAAATTGCCCTTGCGGTACTCTTCCGCGATGGTGTGGTAGATCAGGTCGTAGCCCTTCTCGTTCGGGTGGATGCCGTCGCTGGAGATCAGGCGCTCGTAATGCCTATCCTGCAGGAAGACCGAACGTATGTCGATCAGCTTGACGTCCAGCTCCTTGGCGAGCTCGACGACCTTGAGGTTATACATCTCCTGCCAGCGGTAGATGGTATGCGTGCCGCCGAGCCATTTCAGTATGTTCTCGCCGTTCTTGTCGCGGCTTATCCAGCGGAAGTACCGCTCCGCGACGATCGGCGGGAAGGTCAGTATCACGAGGTTGCCGCCGGCGTTGACGATCAGCTCGATCAGGCGGCGGTAAGCCTTCTCGAAAACGCCGCAGGGCGTTTTACATTCGTGCTCGCCCTCCGGATCGTCCGAAACGCGCTGCCAGTCGAAGTCGCAGTCGTTGCCGCCAAGCTCGAGGAATACGCTGTCGTACTGCCCGAGCTCCGCGCTGTGCCGCTGCACGACGGGCAGCGCCTTCGCGAGCGTGCAGCCGAAGCAAGCGTAGTTTTTCACCTCGAGCTCCTCGCCGGTCAGCCCGACGACGTCCGGTTTGATTATCTTATACTTGCCCTCGTCCGGCAGGGCGACGCCCTTGCCGATCGAATCGCCGAAAATACATATCTTTTTCATAAGTAAGCACCTCTCTTGAGGAACGAACGCGGGATCTCCCGCAGTCTGGTTTTCCCTGTTTTGCCGCGGTCATTCTCTGCGCCTGCGGCGCAGCTCCGCGAAGTATATGGCGAACGCCACGATGACAAGGTAGAGCACGTAGACGAGCCAGGCGACGTTCCACGCGCCGGTGAAAACGGAGAACGCCAGGAAGATTATCGTCGTCACAAGGAAGCCGAGCCCGACCAGCTCCCACCAGAACGCCTTCGTCCCGCGGGCAAAGAGCATCGTATCCGCGGTAAGCCAGAGCGCCGCGATAAGCAGCGCGACAAGCCAGCCTCTGCCCCACCAGTCCGCGCCGAAAAGCACCTTCGCGCCCAGACACGGCAGCACAAAGAGCAGCGGCACGAGCGACAGGAATATTCCGCCGAACGCCGAACGCGTCAGCACGCTGAAGCCGAAGGAACGCGCATAGTTATACAGCTTCACGGCGACGTAAACGACGTAGACGAACGAGCCGGCGACCATCAGCAGCCACGTCTTGTCGAAGCTCCCGAAGGTCACGAGGCTGAGGAAAAGATAAACGCATGTCAGCGCCAGCATGAACGCCGCGCTGAATGTCAGCAGTCCGATCAGCATACGCCTCAGCGCACCCATCGAGCTGCCGACTTCCGCTTCACGCACAGCGGCGGTGCAGTCGTTCATCAGCTCGCGCGCCTGCCGCGCCGCCTCGCTTTCATCGACTCCGGATGCCGTCAGATCGTCGTATTTGTCACACATCATCGAATACAGCTCGTCGCGCAGGTCGGTTATCTCCTTCGTTTTCGGATAGCGGCGGAACTTGCGCCACGCGTATTTTTTCAACTCTTCTCTCATTTTCCGTCGCCTCCTATCAGTTTATTCAATATCACGTTCAACTCGCGCCATTCGCGCGATTTCCGCTCGTGGTACTCCCTGCCCGCGGCGGTGATGGAGTAGTATTTGCGGCGTGCGCCGCCGTCCTCCTCCGCGCCCCAGTAGGTCGTGATGAGGCCGTCCTTCTCCATCCGCTTGAAGGCGGTGTATATCGTGGCGTCCTTGATGTCGATCATGCCCTCGCCCGCTTCGAGTATTCGCTTGAGGATCTCGTAGCCGTAGGAGTCGCCGCCGCGCAGGATCGCGAGGATCACCGTTTCGGTGTGTCCGCGCAGCACTTCGCCGGAATAGGTCAACTTCGCCGCCCCCTTGTCCTGTGTTTAGGTATCTAACGTGATTAGGTATTATTATAATAGCATCGGTTTTGCGTTTTGTCAAGAGGAAAAAATAAATTGAATGAATTGACAGCTCCGCCGCCGCGAATTGATCGCCGCGGCGATTATGAATTGCAGGCTCCGCTTGCGTGAACGAAAAAAACGGCTCCCTGACGGGGAGCCGTTTTGAACAATTCGAGCCGCAAGCGGTTCGCTGCATATTTATCACCGAAAAGCGAGGAGTTTTCGGATGATTTGCGGCGCGGAAAGCGCGAAGATTATGCTATTGCATATCGAGCGCGACAAGCCGCAAAGCGCCGAAAAGACCCGCTTTGGTTCTCTTACGCGAACAGCGCGTAGAGGAAGCCGGCAGCGACAGCGGAACCGATAACACCCGAGACGTTCGGGCCCATTGCGTGCATGAGCAGGAAGTTCGACGGGTTCGCCTTCTGGCCCTCGACCTGCGAGACGCGCGCCGCCATAGGAACGGCGGAGACGCCCGCGGAGCCGATCAGCGGGTTGATCTTGCCGCCGCTGATCACGTACATCAGCTTGCCGAGCAGGAGGCCGCCGACGGTGGAGAAGCAGAACGCGAAGAGGCCGAGGCCGATGATCTTGAGCGTATCGAGCTTCAGGAAGTTGCTCGCGACGGCGGTCGCGCCGACGGAAACGCCGAGGAAGATCGTGACGATGTTCATCAGCGCGTTCTGCGCGGTGTCGGAGAGGCGGTCGGTGACGCCGCACTCCTTAAGCAGGTTGCCGAGCATCAGGCAGCCGAGCAGCGGCGCGACGGACGGCAGGATCAGGCAGGTAACTATCGTTACGATTATCGGGAAGAGTATCTTCTGGGTCTTGGAGACGGGGCGGAGCTGCTCCATCTTGACCTCGCGCTCCTTCTTGGTCGTCAGCGCGCGCATTATCGGCGGCTGGATCAGCGGGATCAGCGCCATATACGAGTACGCCGCGACCGCGATGGGCGCAAGCAATTCGGGTTTCAGCGATTTCGTCAGCCATATCGCCGTAGGACCGTCCGCGCCGCCGATAATGCCTATCGAAGCCGCGCCCTGCGCGTCGAAGCCGAGGATTATCGCGAGCGCGAAGGCGACGTAGATGCCGAACTGCGCGGCCGCGCCGAGCAGCATCGACTTCGGATTCGCCATCATCGGGCCGAAGTCGGTCATCGCGCCGACGCCGAGGAATATCAGCGAGGGGTAGACGCCCGTCTTGACGCCGATGTAGAGTATGTCGAGCACGCCGCCGTGGCGGAGCACTTCGCCGTAGTTGATATCCGGAACGTTCCACCAGTCGGCGTGGAAAACGCCGCCGAGCGGAAGGTTCGTAAGAAGCATACCGAACGCGATGCCGACGAGCAGCAGCGGCTCAAACTTCTTCTTTATTCCGAGGTAAAGCAGCACGCAGGAAATGGCTATCATCACCACGGAACGCCAGTCGATATTGGCGATCAGCTGGTAAATGCCGGAGCTCTTCGCCAACTCGACGAAAGTGTCGAGAATGTTCAAAGCGCTACCCCCTTAACCCAGCGTAACGAGCGGATCGCCGCTGTTGACAGAAGCGCCCTTGGCGGTTATCACCTGCGCGACGACGCCGTCGCGGGGCGCCATGACCTCGTTCTCCATCTTCATCGCCTCGATGACGACGAGCACCTGCCCCTTCTTGACGGAGTCGCCGGCCGCGACCTTGATCGCGACGACGGCGCCGGGCAGCGGAGCGGGTACGACTTCGCCGCTGACGGCGACGGCCGGAGCGGC